>JAGCJD010000146.1 GCA_017648425.1 Clostridia bacterium
GCAGACCGCAATAGCGGTCTGCTTTTGTTTGTATGGCGTGCCTTAAGGGATTCGAACCCCCGACCTACTGCTTAGAAGGCAGTTGCTCTATCCGGCTGAGCTAAAGGCACAAACCTTATAAATGGCACACTAAGTGTGCCATTTTTTGGAGCGAGTGATGGGAATCGAACCCACGCGACCAGCTTGGAAGGCTGGGATTCTACCATTGAACTACACTCGCATATTCATATGTCAGTCTCAAAACTGCCCTAATATAATACCACAAACATTTTGCTTTGTCAATAGAAAAATCAAAAAATGTTTAAAAAATTTTTTATACCCTCAAAATCCCTTGTAAAACTGCTTTTTATATGCTATAATTATCTCAATAAATATACATTTTTATGGAGATGCTATGAAAAAAAGCAAAAAATCTCTTTCCGCTCTTTTAGTGCCGGATTACATTTTCGATACTTACCGTGACATTACCCCAGAGTTTTTAAGCTCAATAGGTATAAAAGCGCTTCTCATAGACATAGACAACACTCTTGCTCCCTACGAGCAGGCAGAACCTGACGAGCACATTCGCAAATGGTTTGCCTCTCTTTCCGAGCACGGAATAAAGGCGGCGCTCATTTCAAACAATCACCCGCCTCGTGTCGAACTGTTCAATGCAAGTCTTGGACTTGACGCATATCCCGATTGCGGAAAGCCAAAAAGCGCGGGAGTGTTAAGGGCTATGGAAAAAATGGGGGTATCAACCGAGCATACAGCAGGTCTTGGCGACCAGCTCCTTACGGATACGCTTGCCGTTCACAGACTTGGAATGATTTCCTTTATAGTTCCGCCCATAAAGGATAAGACAAGCGCGTTTTTTAAATTCAAGCGAATGCTTGAACGCCCCTACATACGAAAATATTTCAAATCACACAGCGCACAAAAAACTAATAATCCGATAATTGAAAGGACATGGAAATGCAAAAGATAAATTTTCCGACCTTTGGCCCTGGTGGAAACAGCGAGGCATTCGCGCTCGCGGGTAAAAAATCCTCAACACAAGCGCCCGAATGGATAAAAAGCATAGGGCTTGACGCATATGAATTCGAGGCAGGTAGAGGCATAAACGCAAGTGAGGCTGTTCTTGCCGAAATAGGTGAGCAGGCAAAACGCCACGGAGTGCTTATGTCGTTTCACACACCGTACTTTATTTCTCTTTCAAGCGTTGAGGAGGAAAAGCGAACAAATAGCATTGAATACATCAGGCGCTCGCTTGCCGCATCCGAGCTTCTTGGCGCTGATACGATAGTAATTCATACGGGAAGCGCCGCAAAGATAACAAGAGAGCAAGCTATGAAATTGGCGTCTGATACGCTTGAAAGAAATCTCCTTGTCAACGGCGACACGAGCATAAGAATGGGACTTGAAACCATGGGTAAATTAAATCAGCTTGGCACTCTTGAAGAAGTCATTGAGCTGTGCAAAATATCCCCAAAATACCACCCTGTCGTTGAATTTGGACATCTCAATGCAAGATATGTTGGCGGATATTTTCCCGATTGTGACAGCTACCGCAGGATATTTGACAAAATAGCGTGTGAACTGGGTGACGATTACGCATACAATCTCCACTGTCATTTTTCCAAAATAGAATTTACGGAAAAGGGAGAAAAGCAGCACCTTACCTTTTCGGACAGCGTTTACGGCCCTGATTTTGAGCCGCTTGCCGAGGCTATCATTCGCGAGGGCGTTTGCCCACGAATAATATGTGAGTCCGCCGGAACTCAGTCAGATGACGCTCTCGCCATGAAGCAGATGTGGCTCTCAGCGGGAGGAAAGGCATGACAACACTCAACCGCTTTCAAAACGAGCTTTCACAAACTTCCGCCGATGCGGCGATAATATCCTCTCAAATCAACATCCGCTATCTCTGCGGATTTGACTACACAGACGGATTTTTGCTCATTCTTCCAAGCAAAGCGTACCTTATTACGGATTTTAGATACATTGAGGCGGCAAAAAAGAGCGTCCGCGAATTTGAGGTGGTAATGCCCGACTCGGATATGCTTTCCGAGCTTTCGCTTTTAATGACGCTGAATGGAGTCAAGACCGTTTCGATAGAGGACAGAGATGTAAGCTGCGCTACCTTTTCGGAATGGTCGCAGAAATTCAACGGCATAACAATCGCCTCGGGAGCTTCCGAAATACTAAAACAGCAAAGAATGGTAAAAACAGACGAGGAGCTTGAACTTATAAACCTATCTCAGCAAATAACCGACAAGGCATTTGAGCACATACTCGGATTTATAAGTACCGACCGCACAGAGCTTGAAGTTGCATTGGAACTTGAATTTTTTATGAGAAGCCAAGGCGCTGAATCGGTAGCCTTTGACACGATAGTTGCATCAGGCTCAAATTCTTCTCTGCCCCATTGCGTCCCCTCAAATAAAAAGCTTTCCCACGGATTTCTCACCATGGATTTCGGAGCAAAATACAAGGGATACTGCTCGGATATGACACGAACAGTAGTTATTGGAAAAGCAACTGACGACATGAAAAAGGTGTATAGCACAGTTCTTCGCGCGCAAAACGCGGCGCTTGAACAGATACACGAGGGAATAGATTGCCGAGAGGCAGACAAAATATCTCGGGATATAATTTTCGAGGCAGGATTTGGAAATTGCTTTGGTCATTCACTCGGTCACGGAGTAGGTCTTTACATTCATGAATCTCCGTCAATGTCGCCAAGAGCGCAGACGGGCGTTTCGTTGACGCGAGGTAATGTTGTGACCGTTGAGCCGGGAATATACATCGAGGGCAAATACGGCTGTCGAATTGAGGACATGATTGCCATAGGACACGATGGAAAAATAATCAATTTCACAAAAAGCCCTAAGGAGCTAATTGAAATATAACAAATCAAAAAGGAACCGTTTCGGTGTAAGTCGGTTCCTTTTTTATATTTTAATTCAGTTCAATATTTCTCTTTTCTTGATTTCAAATTCTTCCTGAGTTATTATTCCCGAATCAAGAAGATCCTTATATTTGCCGATAACTGCAAACTCGTCCTCTTTGGGATTTTTCTTAAAATCCACAGAAAGCGCCGAGCAAACGATACGGTAGATTCCGCCAACGACAGCCAATATTGATGCGTAAAAATAAAAGCTTATCACTGGAGAATCTTTAAGTAATTGCTTGAATGTATATTCACCACGAACATTTGCTACCGATACTCCATAATCAAAGAAATAGCCTATAATACTGAATATACCTATAAATCCAATTACTATAAGTATCAGAGCAAAAATGAGAGTTATCACAAAAACGGATTTTTTCATATATTCCTCCAAAATAAAAAAGTGCGTACAACCAAAAGCTATACGCACCGAAAAACGCAAGCTCCGATTGTCGCCAAACAAATTTAAATAGAATCAGAGTATCTCTGCCATAACCATTTAAGCGGAATTTGCGTTTTTACCGAATTCAAAAAATAGCATGGCAGAAAAAGGGTATATTTATTCCATAAAGAAAAAGATACCACTAATCTATTATTAAATTTATTAAATTTGTTTGGCAAATTTAGTATATCACAAAAAAAACATTTTGTAAATAGAAAGCGCAAAAAAACAACGCAGTGTCCACATAAGGACCTGCGTTGCTTTTTTATGAGCCTGATGCTCCTTTTATTGTTTTCCCAGCTCTGCTTGAAATTGCGGGAACAATTCGCGCTACAAATACCAACACGGCGAATGTGACTATCGTTTCGGGAATCACCAAAAGTCTTCCTGCCCCCCATGTGTAAATAAGATATACAGCGGGTGGTATAGCCAAAACGGCATCAATAAAGTAAATATCTCTTAAAATAAAGCTTATCACAGCAAGAGAAGCATAAACCGCCGCAAGCACATAAAGCATCTTGACATCTATATCCGTTCCTCCCTTTAAAAGATGGGATTCGAATACCCACATCACATATTCCTCATCGCCCGAAACCGCGACCAATTCGGAATATTTGCGCGCAAGTAATATGCAATAAGCGGAAAACGCAAGGGACACCACGCTCCCCGCATATGCCGCTCTGTGCTTACCGTTCGCTCTATCGGAGAGAATACAATCCACAACAGCGCTTACAAAGGCAACGAGCGAGAGCACTATATAAAGCATTGGGCGTTCCTCAATCACCTGCATAGTGTGAAAGCACACGGATATTATAACGGGCGGTATGCAAAAGAATATGCTTATAAACGAGGCTCTTGCAAATATGCGTCCGAATACGACCGACAATAAAAACGACACCGTTAAAATCATCATAAGGTAATACATTGGAAGCATATCCTTATCGAAAAACAATTTTATTTTTTCAACCAAGGTCAAGGGCTCTTCCCCATAATCTGCGCTTATAAATCGGGAGATAAGATATATCACCCCCGCGAATGCCGCAAAGCCGGAGCAAAAATCTCCAAACCTTTTAAAATAGGACATTTTTCATTTCCTTTCTCGTCCATTCTGTCACTACAACAATTATAGCATATCATATTTTCATTTTCAAGTCACACTTCTTAAAAAAAATCAAAAAATTCATAAAAAAGATATTGAAATAGACTTATTTAAATGTTATAATGTAGATAAAATATATTTAGGGGGATATTATGAACACTTCAATGACAATATCACAAATAAAGGACGGTATGCTCGACAAAACTCTTTCGTACATTTACGGAGAAGCAAACCTTGCATATCAAAAGCAAAGATACATAGAGGCAATAAATGAGTTTGAAAAGCTCTACGGCAACCGCGAGATCAGCTTGTTCTCAGTAGCCGGCAGAAGCGAGCTTTCCGGCAACCACACCGACCACAACCACGGCTGTGTTATAGCCGCTTCCATTGACCTTGATATAATCGCAGTCGCTGCAAAAAGAGATGACAGCATGATATGCGTAAAGAGCGAGGGCTTCCCCGAGGAC
>JAGCJD010000147.1 GCA_017648425.1 Clostridia bacterium
AAAGCATAAAATTTCGGACAGCATTCATCTGTCCTGTGTAAATACGAATAAATTTAAAAGCGGGACTATTACCTTTTCCTTTATGATGCCGCTTTGCGAGCGCGACTATCTTCTCGCTCTCGTGCTTTCGGGCATCATGAGGCGAGGAACAGAAAAATACCCTTCTCTTTCGCTCATAAACCGCCGTCTTGACGAGCTTTACGCTTCATCGGTAGATGTTCAGTGTGTGATACACGGAAATGTTCTTTCGCTTAACATAAGCGCTGATATGCTTGACGGAAGATTTGCGATTGATGGCACGGATATTTCGTCCGAGGTCTGCCGTGTTATTGCCGAGATAATCTTTTCCCCGCTTACCTGCAATGGGCTTTTTCCGCAAAAATCGGTAGATGCCGAAAAGACTATTACTAAGGACGCTCTTTGCGCCGAAAAGAACAACACAAAGCTTTACGCCGCAACAAGGCTTAAAGAGCTTATGAAGCGTGGCTCACAGGACGGCTTTCCCAGCCTTGAATATTTGCTCTCAAACATTGATACAGTAACCGTCCAGGAGCTGACAAGCTTTTACAAGGCCAAGATATGCGCGCTTCCCATGAGCGTATTTTACATAGGCTCTGAATCCGCCGTATCAATCGGAGGTAAGATACTCTCCGCATTCGCTCCCTACGAGGCGCTTTCACGCCCTGCTCTTTTGCCGATAAGAGCCGAGCAAGCGTGCGATTTTCTTGCGCTTACGGAGGATATGCCCGTAAATCAAGGTAAACTTGCTCTCGGAATGAGAACGGGACGCATATTAGGCTCGCGTGATGCCCACACGGCTGTTGTACTCAATGAGATATTCGGTGCATCCCCCGCCTCAAAACTGTTTTTGAATGTAAGAGAGAGACTTGGTCTTTGCTACTACTGCTCCTCATCGTACAGTCTTCTCTCGGGAAATATGTCCGTTTCTTCGGGCATAAATGTCGCCAACAAAGATGTGGCAATTGCCGAGATACTCGCTCAGCTTGAAGAGATAAAGCGCGGTAATATTTCCGACTCCGAGCTTTATTCAGCAAGAAGGTCGCTTGAATACAGCTACATTCAGATATACGATTCGCCGTTTTCTCTCCAATCCTTCTACACCATAAGGGACATTGCGGGAATTGACGAAACGCCAGATGAATGCAAAAAAAGCATTCTTTCCGTCACAAAGGACGAGATATGCGAGCTTGCGCGGGAAATTGTGTATGACACCTGCTTTTTTATAAACGGAACGCTTGGAGGCGAGGAGGACGGAAATGATGAATGACCTGACGCAGATCACCTACAAGAGTGATATATTGGACGAAAAATATCAAAAAATAACGCTTGACTGCGGGTTACAGATATTGGTGTTCCCCAAAAAAATGTCCACCGTTTACGCTCTTTTCGGCGTAAGATACGGCTCTGTAAACAACTCATTTACCGATATTTCGGGAGAGGAGATAACAGTTCCTGACGGAATTGCCCACTTCCTTGAACACAAGCTGTTCTTTAATGAGGACGGAAGCGATTCGTTTGAGCGGTTCTCCGAATACGGAGCGGACGCAAATGCTTACACTTCCTTTAACAAGACGGCTTACCTTTTTAGCTGTACGGACAACCTTGACAAATCCTTGGGAGAACTTTTATACTTTGTAACTCACCCATATTTCACGGAAAGCTCGGTAGCCGCAGAGGTAGGAATAATCTCCGAGGAGATCCGTATGTATGACGACAATCCCTCTGACCGTTGCTTCTACGGTATGCTTGAAGGAATGTACGAGCATCACAGCCTCCGCCGAAACATTTGCGGAAGCGAAAGCTCTATTTCAAAAATCACTGCCGACACGCTTTACAAGTGCTATTCAGCATTCTACCGCCCCGACAACATGGTGCTTATCGTATGCGGTGATGTTGATGCGGAGCATGTTGCAATGATTTCAAGGCAGCATCTTCCCAAAAGCTTTATCGGTTCAAGTGTAAAAAAGACAAATGATAACGACAAAGAGAAACGGCAGGCATTCAAGGGTTACACAGAACAAAAAATGCAGGTCGCCAAGCCCTTGTTCTGCATTGGATTTAAAGATACGGACATTCCAACTTGTCCCAAGGAAAGACAAAAAAAGGACGCTGTGGCGTCAATTCTTGACGAGATGCTATTTTCAAGCGCGGGCGAACTTTATGATTCGCTGTTTGAGCGCTCAATAATATCTCCCTCTCTTTCATACGGATATACTATATCGGAGTCCTTTGCCTACCATTCAATATCGGGAGAGGCGGATTCTCCAAGTCAGGTGCTTGACGAGGTACTTGCTTATATTGATAGGATAAAGGCGCAAGGACTTAACGAGGACGATTTTCAAAGAGCAAAGCGAGTTATGTATTCGGAGACAGTAAGGCTTTTTGATTCCACGGAGAGCATTTCAAACGCTCTGTTCTCATTCGCTTGTGAGGACGCGGAAATATTTGAATATGCAGAAATTATACGAGGCATCACATTTGACGATGTACTCGCTACGCTTAACGAGTCCTTCGACCGCGACACGGTCACGCTGTCCGTGGTCAAACCATTATAAACGAGGTGAAATTATGAAAACGATTTCCTTTCCCGGATTAGGAATTAATGAATTTACGCTTGATCCCGTTGCCTTTACTATACCCTTTTTCGGCGGTGTTCAGGTAAGGTGGTACGGTCTTATTATATCCATAGGCATTATTCTTGCCTTTATCTACTGCGCATACAGAGCAAAGCAGGAGAATATATGCTTTGACGATGTGTTGGATATAACCATATTTACCGTTTTATTCGCAATTATCGGAGCGCGCGCCTACTATGTGCTGACCTCGCTCGACAACTACAAGAGCTTTTATGAGGTTATCGCTATTTGGGAAGGCGGACTTGCCATTTACGGCGCGATAATAGCGGGCGGAATTACGGTGTTCCTTGTATGTCGCTATAAAAAGATAAAATTCATGAAGATGTTTGATGCAACAGCGCCCGCTGTTATGATAGGTCAGATACTCGGACGATGGGGCAACTTCTTCAACGGCGAGGCTTACGGAGAGGAGCTGTTTGAGGGCGATTTCCTGTATTTTATCCGCATGGGATTGTTGCCAAGCATTGAAAGCAGGACAAAGATGCACTATTTTCA
>JAGCJD010000148.1 GCA_017648425.1 Clostridia bacterium
ACCTCCTGCAAGAACATCTCGCAAAGAGTTGTGGGAAGCTGATATATAAGTCTTCCTATTCCGAGATTTTCATAGCTGATTATATTCTTTTCCGTGTCGAATACCTTGCCGACTTCAAGCGCTACCTGAGCCTCCTGATATGCCTTTGCAAGATCCTTGATGTTTGTTACGACCGTGGAGATACCGATAGATACCTTGGTATAGAATTCAGCAGAAAGCGTATCGGATATATTTACCGCTATCTTTTCAAGATCTCTTACCTCAGCTCCGTCCTTTATCTCCTTAACGAGCACTATATCATGCTCCCCTACGCTGATAACATAATCCTTGGATTTGTCGGGGAACATATTTTGGAGCATTTCAAAGGGCATCATATCCGTCTTGCCGTGGAACTTGATAAGGAATACTATTCTCGACTCCTCGGTGTTGAAATGGAGCTCCTTTGATTTTATGTATATGTCGCTGGGAAGTATATTATCCAAAATGATGTTCTTTATGAATGAGCCCTTGTCGTGCTTTTCATCGTAAAGTCCCTTGATATTTCCAAGAGATACAGCGAGAAGCTTGGACATTTTTTCAGCCATTTTGTCCTCGCCCTCAACAAAGACCACATACTCGCACTTTTGTCCTGAGCCCATATAACGATAGGTGTATCCGTCAACCGCAACATGCTCAGTGGAGAATGCAAGCTCCTCGCGAACGCCCTTGCGAGTATCGCCCATTTTGCCAAGCTCTGAGCAGGATATAACTACTCCGTTCTCGTCAATTACGCCTATTATGCGGTCAAACGCATCCTTCATTTGATATATAACACCTTGAAACAACCTGTTAGACATGCTTTAAACCTCTCAAAAATTTCTATTTTCACGCTAATTGTATATACTATCCTATATCATACACCATTTTTTGTTATTTTTCAATAGGTTTTGAAATATTTTTAATAAAAATTCACATTTTTTTTGATTGTTTTTAGTTGAATATTTTGTAATATGTAAATTCGAGACATTTACGACAGCTCGCATTTCAATATTATACACGAAAGAGCAAATATGGGCGCAGTCTCCGTTCGAAGTATGCGTTTGCCGAGCCCTATCGGTATCATTCCCGCGCTTACAGCCGCGTTCGCTTCCGCTTGTGAAAATCCGCCCTCGCTTCCTATTATAACGGAAATGTCGGCAACGCTGCCGTCACTCCTTGGAGATAAATGCTCGTCAAGAACCTTGCCGAGCGGTAGTGTTCCGTCACCCTCGTAACAGAAAAGCCTGAGTTCTGATGCGTTTGCCAGCTCCAATGCTTTTTCAAATGTAACCGTGGGGCTGACAGTGGGTAATATTCCTCTGCCACACTGCTTTGCCGCTTCTGCGGCTATCTTATTACGGCGCTCGGTCTTTCTCTGCTCCGCTTCGTCTTTAAGCCTTACTATACACCTCTCGCTTTCAAACGGGATTATCTCATACACTCCGCACTCGACCGCCTTTTGTATAACGGTGTCCAGCTTATCTCCCTTTGAAAGCGCTTGAAAAAGCCTTATCCTGCACGGCGGCTCATTGTCAGCGCGACGCATATCCGTAATATCGGCATATACCTCTCTATCCGCATCAAATCCCGAAATAGTACAAGAATATTCGTTACCCTGCATATCGCATACGGTTATCTCCTCTCCGACCGCCATGCGCAGTGACCGCGCCACATGATGCGCGTCATCTCCTGTGAGCGTTATTCTTTTATCCTCTATCTGTTCCTTGCGTATAAAAAAACGGGGCATAGCTCCTCCCTATTGCTTACATAATAAGTATTATTATAGCATTTATTCACGCGTTTATCAAGGTCTTTTTCAATATTTTATTCACGATATTAATGCTAAAAAATGCAGTTGACATATTCGGGCAATAATGGTATAATATTGTATATGTAGAAAAAACACATTCTGAAAGGCAGTAATTATATGTATTCTTCAGATACCGTAACGCGAGAAAAAAGCAAATCTGCCTTATTCTCGGGCGCAGTTCCTTTTTCGAAAAAACAGAATAAAATATTAAATATATTCTTCTACGCGGTGCTTGGCGGAACATTCCTTTCCATGCTTGGAATAATTCTGTACTATGTGTACGCATACGCCTCGCTCCACTCGGGCGCTCATAGCTTTGATTGGCTGCTTGGAATATTCTCTGATTTTGTGGAGATCATGAATATTTCCCTTGAAGAAAGTCCCTATCTCGTTGAGGACTCTTCTTACCCGCCGCTTGCTATCGCAGTCCTCTATCCATTCGCCTTAATATGCAAGGGCGTATTGGCAAAATATGCAAATACCGATATGAGCGTTGACGAGCTTACCTCGCAGGTAATACTACACCCGCAATTCTGGGTGGCAATGGTGCTTTTCTTTGTTGTCTGCTCCGCTGTCATAATATTCGCAGTCATACTCGCATACAAGCTTCCGCCCGTTCAATCCATTAAAGTGGGTATAATAATTCTGACCTCAGCTCCGTTCGTATATGCGGTAATGAGAGGAAATACCATTTATTTTGCGCTTATATTCCTGCTTTTGTTTTTGCTTTTATATAAGAATGAAAACGCGTTTGTCCGTGAGATCGGATATATATGCCTCGTGCTTGCGGGACTTATCAAAATATATCCCTTATTCTTCGGAGTATTTTTGCTTTGCGAAAAGAGGATCTGGGCGTCTGTCAGAATAGCGCTCTATACCGTTGGTTTCTTCTTCCTTTCGTTCTTCCTTTTGGACGGCGGAATAAATAATTTCGAGCCGTTCGTTCAAAACCTCGGGGGCTTCGCCTCAAACACGGTAAGACTTGGCGCGGGAAACAATCTCTCGGCAACCTCGCTCGTTTACAAGCTGTTGGGTGTATTTTCGGATAATCCCTCTTACTCCGAGACTCTTAACATCGTAAGCCTTGCGGTCGTGGCGCTTGTGTTCCTTTTTTCCACAGCGCTTGCAATATATACGAGATGCGAATTTTCAAGATTTGTCATAGCATCGGCAACGGTAATACTTCTTCCGTCAGTTTCATATTTTTATGTTCTGATATTCATGCTTTTGCCGTTTATGGAATTTATCCGCAATTACGATGAGCTTGACGCAAAAACAAAGCGCCTTTACACGGTTTTGTTCTTTATAGTATTCCTGACACCTATTA
>JAGCJD010000149.1 GCA_017648425.1 Clostridia bacterium
GCAGACCGAGGATCCTGCTCTTGCCAAGGGACTTGTCAAGAGAGAGGTCGTGCGTGTAGTAACACCGGGAACGCTTATCGAAACCAATCTGCTTTCCGACAAGCAGAACAACTACCTCTGTGCGGTATATATCAAGGAATTTGAGTGTGGAGTAGCCTTTGCCGATGTTTCTACCGCTCAGATATTTGCCACCTCATTTTGCGGTGACAATATAGAAACGCGCCTTAAAAACGAGCTTGGCACATATCAGCCAAGCGAGGTGGTGACCAACCTCGGCGAGAAAAAGCTTGGCGAGATAGCCGAGTTTATAAAGGGGCGTATCGGAGCAATGCTCACGGATAACAGAGCGGAGCAATTTGATACGAGCGAGGCGATTGAATGCGTGAGGTCGCAGTTCGGTGATGCAATTAAGGAAAGCGATGCGGAGAACAAGCCGCTCATATCGGCACTCGGCGGACTTCTTTCCTATGTGTACGAAACGCAAAAGAGCGACATTTCCTATATAAAAACGCTCAATGTTTATTCTGACGGTCAGTTCCTTGAAATGGATATAAATACAAGACGCAACCTTGAGCTTACCGAAACTCTCCGAACCAAGGAGAAAAAGGGTTCGTTGCTCTGGGCGCTTGACAAGACAAGGTCTGCGGCGGGAGCAAGACTGCTCCGCCAGTGGGTAGAGCACCCGCTTCTCAGCACGGGCGCAATAGTAAGCCGACAGAACGCCGTTGAGGAGCTGCTCGGCAGCTACATTCTCCGTGAGGAGATAG
The DNA here is from genome assembly GCA_017648425.1 of Clostridia bacterium. GTDB lineage: Bacteria > Bacillota > Clostridia > Oscillospirales > CAG-272 > HGM12713. Next base: position 768 of record JAGCJD010000149.1, read on the forward strand.
GCGCTCTGCTTGATGGAGTGCTAGACCTTGAGCGCCTTGTTACCAAGGTGGTGTACGGCACTGCGAACGGCAAGGATATGAGAGCGATCTCGGGCACTCTTGCTGTGCTTCCCGAGTTAAAAAGGCTTATCGGAGATTGTAAGTCGGACGAGCTGCGCCGAGTAAACTCCGAGCTTGAAACGCTTGAGGATATCTGCCAAAGAATAAATGAGGCGATATGTGAAAATCCCCCATTCTCAATTCGAGAGGGTGGTATTATCTGTGACGGCTATAATGCTGATGTGGATAACTTCCGACTTATCATGAGGGACGGAAAGGGATATATTGAAAGAATAGCTGAGCAGGAGAGGGAAAGTACAGGAATAAGAACTCTCAAAATTGCGTACAATAAGGTTTTCGGCTACTATATCGAGGTCACAAAATCACTTGTTTCACAAGTTCCCGACAGATATATAAGAAAGCAAACGCTTTCAGGCTGTGAAAGATATATAACCGAGGAGCTCAAAGATATGGAAGCTACCATTCTCGGAGCTGACGATAAGGACAGAGCCCTTGAATACGAGCTTTTCTGCGAGATACGCGCGTTTGTTGCGGATAATTCAAGCCGCATACAAAGGGCTGCGGCGCTCATGGCGCGCCTTGACGCGTATTACAGCCTTGCAAGCGTAGCCGCTAAAAACGGATATGTTCGCCCCGAGGTGGATACCTCTGATAAGATAGAGATAAGGGACGGCAGACACCCCGTGGTGGAGCAGTTCGTAAGAGATACATATTTTGTTCCGAACGATGCGTGCCTTGACACCTCGTCCAACAGACTTATGCTTATTACAGGCCCTAATATGGCAGGTAAATCAACATATATGCGCCAGGTCGCAATAATTACGCTCATGGCGCAGATAGGCTCGTTTGTTCCCGCTAAGGAGGCTAGAATTGGTATTGTCGATAAGCTCTTTACCCGTGTCGGAGCATCGGACGACCTTGCCTCTGGACAATCTACATTCATGCTTGAAATGAATGAGGTCGCGTATATTTTGAGAAATGCGACAAAGAAAAGTCTTATCATTTACGATGAGGTGGGCAGAGGAACATCGACCTTTGACGGTATGAGCATAGCGAGGGCTATAATCGAATACACTTGTAGCCGCAAGATAGGCGCAAAAACTCTGTTTGCAACGCATTACCACGAGCTGACGGTAATGGAGAACGAGATAGAGGGCGTTGTGAACTACAATGTAGCCGCAAAAAAGCGCGGCGACTCCATAACATTTTTGCGTAAGATAGTAAGAGGCTCAACTGACGACAGCTACGGAATTGAGGTTGCGAAGCTTGCGGGAATTCCGAATGAGGTCATAAAGAGAGCTAAGGAGGTCCTGCTCTCGGTAGAGAGGACAGCCAAAGCAATAAGCACATCGGAGATAGATGTGACAGAGCGTGACGACATGCTGATAACGCTTGACGACTGCGTAAACGAGCAGGTGATAGAGGAGCTTAAAGCGGTTGACTTGAATACGCTTTCTCCGTACGAGGCAATGAGCTTTTTGTACGGACTTCAAAAAAGACTTAAATAACGAAAGGGGTGAGATCCATGGGAATAATAAATGTGCTTTCATTTGCCGTTGCCAATCTTATAGCGGCGGGTGAGGTGGTAGATAGACCGTCATCGGTAATAAAGGAGCTTCTTGAAAACGCGATAGACTCGGGAGCTAACAAGATAACCGTTGAGATACAGAACGGTGGAACTACCTATATGCGCGTATCTGATAATGGATGCGGAATTTCTCCTGAGGATCTGCCCACAGCTATCAGGCGTCACGCCACGAGTAAGATAAAGGACGCCTCAGATCTTGACGGTATAATCACTCTCGGCTTTCGCGGCGAGGCGCTTGCCGCAATAGCATCTGTGTCCGACCTGCGAATAATCTCCAAGCAGCCAAGTGCCCAAACGGGAGCAATGCTTGAGGCGAGCGGTGGGAATATCATAGGCGTAAGCGAGAGAGCCTGTACTGACGGAACGACAGTCATAGTTGAAAATCTTTTTGCCAATGTGCCTGCGCGCCGCAAGTTTTTGAAAAAAGATGTCACTGAATCCATGGCGGTTGCCGCGTTGACCGAAAAGATAGCGCTTTCAAGACCGGATATTTCATTTAAGCTTATAATTGACGGTAAGGTGTAGCTTGAAACATTCGGTGACGGTGATCTTTAAAACACAATATACTATATTTTCGGCAAGGACTTTGCGTCAAGGCTTA
>JAGCJD010000150.1 GCA_017648425.1 Clostridia bacterium
ATATTCGTACATCTTTTTCCTCCGCTTCAATAAAACAAAAAATACTCTTGAATTATACGTAAAATAATGTTATAATAAGTTAATATGAGTATCATGCTTATTATACACGAAAGGAAATAAAATGTCAAGAGTTACGAGAGCTTTCAGAATAACGGGAAGGTTGATAAAATTTTTAGTAGGACTTCTTATATTTGCGGTAATAGCTTTGATCGTATGGCGTGTAGTTTCTTCAAACAATCCGAAAGAAATGGAAAGACTCATACCAAACGAAAAGCTTATTTCCGCATACGAGGAAAAAGGGGACGAGCTTCGTATGTTCAAGCAGGATCAGAGAAGCATCACAAGCTCCGATAAAAATTACGGATATTTTTCAATAACCGACTACGCCATCATTCCCGAGGCAAACCAGATACAGACTATCATCCGCTATAATAACAGCACTCTGCGTTATACGGCGGAGGATTATGACCTTAGCGAAGTTCCCGAGAGAGATGCCGAAGTGTACGATGTAACTCTCCTACTTGCAATAGACCTTACCCCCGATAACGAGGAAGATAACCTCGGAAACGATGAAAGTAGCGTAAAGTTTGTTCGTTGCCACGGAAAGATGACGCTCTCGGACCAAAAAAATCTCTACAATTTCAGACAAATGGTGTTTGACCTTGACACAGTCGAGGTAAACCTCAAAGAGCTTATTGACAGCAATCTGTTGCTCGCCATATACGCGGATTTTTATTATATAGACGATATTGATTACGAAAAAACACCGTACGGAACACTTTGCCTTTACGACTTCAAATCCGAAAACATGCGTATAACGCTTGACAAAAAGGATATAAAGGCTATCGAAAATTATGCCGAATAACAAAAGAAACGGAAGTGATCTTGTGACACAAAACGGAAATCCCCGTTCAAAGGATAAAATATCCCCCCTTAAAAAGGTTGCCGCCATACACGACCTCTCCTGCTTTGGAAGATGCGCTCTCACGGTAATAATTCCCACGGTTTCCGCAATGGGCAATCAGGTCGTGCCTATACCCACCTGCCTCTTGTCCACGCACACGGGTGGCTTTACCGATATGTATTTTGAGGATCATACAGATGCGGTACAACAGATCGGCAACCACCTTTCGAGCATAGGATTGCAATTTGATTGCATATATACAGGCTTTCTCGGAAGCCATGAGCAAATAGAAATAGTCGAGGATTTTATAGATAAATTCACAGACGACAAAACGCTCGTGCTTGTCGATCCCGTAATGGGAGATGACGGCGTGCTTTACTCCACCTACACCAAGGAGCTTATGGAAGGAATGTCACAGCTTTGCAAAAAAGCAGATGTCATAACTCCAAACCTTACCGAAGCATGCTTTTTGACGGGAACGCAGTATAGAAACACCTCAGATATGACAGAGCAGGAGCTTAAAGACTTTGCGCTCAAGCTGTGCCAAAGCCTCAAAAAAACGGAAGCAAAAAAAGCCGTTGTAACAGGGCTTCGCCTCGGCAGCGACAAGCTCTGCGTATGCGGAATGGATTATTTTACTGACGAATTTTTCTTGTACGCGTTCCCCCGAGTAAGCAAGGACTATCCGGGCACGGGAGATCTGTTTGCCTCCGTGCTTCTCGGAGAGCTTTTGAGGAATAACTCCTTTGAGCAAGGGGTGCGCTATGCGGCGGACTTTACAAGCAAGGTCATGGAATATTCGTCACGCTTCAACACTCCAAAGAGAGAGGGCGTTGCTTTTGAAGCATTCCTTGGCGAGCTTGCGGAGGGACAGCGATAATGGAACAAAAGAGGTTTACAAAAAACGATAATTCCTTTGTATGCGTCCACTGCGGGAAGCAGGTCTTACCCCTTGGATATACATCAAGGAACCACTGTCCGCACTGTCTGTGGTCGCTCCATGTTGATATAAATCCGGGCGACAGAGCAAACCCCTGTCGCGGGGAACTTGAACCGATACAAGCCGTGCCCGATCCCAAAAAGGGCTTTGTCATAATCCACCGTTGCCGCAAATGCGGAGAGATAAGACGGAACAAAGCGGCGATTGACGCAAAATC
>JAGCJD010000151.1 GCA_017648425.1 Clostridia bacterium
CCCTCTCCGTCAAACGGATTTATAAATTCCGCGGGGTTGCGATTGAATGCGTAAAGCGTCTTTACGGCAAGAGCAGCCGCAAGCTCGTTCTCCCCGCAATCGCAAAGTCCGCGAACCACCATTTCATTGATCAAGGTCCAGACATTTCCGCTCCAGCTCGCATTTCCCTGATATCTGCCCTTGGTGGTAACGAACGCGGCATCCGTCTTCGCAACCGAGGTCAACGGAATACCGTTCCAGTTGAAATGCTCGTCCGACACCAAAAGCTCGCAAAGTCTTTTTTGCTTGTCACTATCGGCAATACCCATTCTCAGCGGAAAGAAGGTCTGCGCCATAAGACACTCGGAATGCCTTTCCTCCTTGATATAATACGGGAAATAAGCACCTCTTTCGTCATTCCACAAATAGCGGTTGATGCTCTGCCTAAGACAAAGCTTTCTCTCGGCTATCTGCATAGCGTCCTCAGTCTTGCCAAGTCGTCTTGCCAAGGTCTCGGTGTAGTGACAGCCAACATATACCTCAACATTAGTATCAACGGGAGCGTATTCTCCCGCACTTCCGAGATACGGAATAAATGTTTCCTCAAAAACAGCAGTTATAAGCCCTGTTTTTTGATCCTGACGGGCAGAAAACCACCAATCAAGGTATCTTTTGAGCATATTGTATGTTGCCGCCCACAGCTGGCTGTCTGTAGTACCCTGTAAAACATGGTAAGCCACATCAAACAGCTTGGGCAAAGACGAAACGCCCTTAGTCTGCGCCAAGGTGTTGCCTCCCGCAACGCTTTGCGGCAGATCATCAGCGCCCCAAAGACAAATTCTTCCGTCCTCTTTCTGCGACTCTATAAAATTCAATAGTGCCGTCTGGGCAAGCTCACGGCTTACCCACTTGTATCCGCTCAGTGCAAGAGAGGAATCAAGCTGCCACCACTGCGCCCCGTAGGAAGCCCCACCGGGCATAAAGTAAGGATAGTTAAACCCAAACCTCTGCGCGTGATCCTGCTTACACTCCTCAAGACAGCCAATAGCGTATTCAAGATCGCCCTGCTCTATATTCGGAAATTTTATCTTCATATTAAAGCTTATTTCTCGTCCTTGAATACCTTTTTGATAGCGTCAAGATAACCGTATCCGTTAACGTTATCGGGCAAAAGATAGCTTGTTTCCGTCCACTCGTTCCACGAGTTTATGGTAACGAGAGGCGCTTGCTCGGGGTGAGCGTCCACATATTCCTTTGCCATACGCAATCCCTTTTCAAAATTCTCGGGAGTGTTGTTGGTAACTATCGTAGGTCTAAAATTACGGTATCTCGGGTTGTTGTCCCAACCGCAGGAAACATGCGGGAAATAAGGAACCTTGTACTGCTCGTCAATACGGGCCCATTCCTTTGCCACATCATCAAGTATATCGAGGTAATCTCTGCACATATTTGTAAAGTGTATAAACTGGTAGTGCGAAACACTGCCTGCTCCTAAAAGCTCTACAACATCTTTAGTCGAGCCCTCCATGTTCGAGTCAACACCGCTGAGGTTGACGGACTTCTCTCCCCATATCGTGATCTGGAAATGAAGATCGGGGAAGCCCGCAGCCTTGGTCTGCTCTCTGAACCACGCAAGAGCCTGCTGAGTCTTTTCAACGCCGCCCAAGCCCTTTATAAGATTATTTATATCATATACCATGAACACAGGACAGCCGTCAATCTTGTAATAGTTGGGCTGTGTAAAGTACTTTTCAATAACACGCTTTGCAACATTTTCAAATTCATTTCTGGCAACATCGCCTCTCCATATAACGGTGTGACCATATGTATCCGAAAGATCCTTGTTCCACAAGTGGTTAGCGTCATGATTTGCCCACATAAGGTAGAACTTCATGTCGTCCTTGTTTTCAGCCTTTAAAAATCCGTCATTAAGGCAGTTTTCAAGGAATGGTCTGCCATCGTACCAATACCAGTCGTAAATAAATACATTTACTCCGTGGTCAACAGCCTCCTTTATCTGTTGCTTCATGACCTCGGGGTCAGCCTCGTTCTGGTAGCCCCAAAGAGGCTTTCTGTTCCAATGGTATCCGTCCTCCTTAGGCTCAGAATTCTTTACAGTCTGCCATTCGCCAATGCCCTCCTGCCAGAACATTCTCGTGCGAGGCTCGTTGCCCGTATAAGCAGGCCAGATATAAGCGGCTATGTCGTACCTTTGTTTCATGTTAAATATCCTCCAAATGAGTTTTTATATGTAAGTGAATTATATCATACAATAATATGCATGTCAATAATCAGTATAAAAATGCAATATTTTCGTCTGTTTTTTGGCATTTTTGCTGTATTTGAGTTGGTAAAAAAAGCGGGCTTTCGCCCGCTTTTTTTACCACAAAAATCAAATCAAATATCCTTAGGAATTATAGGGTAAAGCTGAATAGTATTTCCACCGTCCACCACGAGCTCCGCGCCTGTCGTGTTTCTCGCATAAGCGGCGAAATAATATACCGCATCGGCAACATCCTTGCCGTCAGCAACATCTCCGATAGGAGTAAATCGTGAGGGAATGCTATTGTAGAACTCGGGATTTTTCTCCCATCTGTCAGTCCTTATCATACCGGGAAGAACAGCATTCACACGGATATTGTATTTTCCAAGATCGAGCGCGAGCGCCCTCATCATTCCAAGCTGAGCGCCCTTGGAAGCAATATAAGCAATACGATCAGGGATCGCCCTGTATGCAGTATTCGAATTTACCAGCACTATATTTCCTCCGCCATGCTCTCTCATACGAGCTAATACGGGACACCCGACTTGTGTCAGGCGCATCATACGATAAGCGCATACGCGCCGAGGTCATAGAGGAAGCTATCAGATTTATAGACAATAACACCTGCAAAAATCTCACTCTTGAACAGATAGCAGACCATGTTTACCTGAGCAAAATATATTTTCACAAGCTGTTCATGTCCGCAACGGGAC
>JAGCJD010000152.1 GCA_017648425.1 Clostridia bacterium
AGAATAGCGGACCGCGCATTCAGGTCCCCAAAAAATTCCGAGGCAAAGGAAATATATATTCCTTTGGGCATAGAATATATCGGGAAGGATATTTTTGGAGAAAACAGTTCTTTCCCTGTAATATATTACGAGGGCAAAAAAGAAGATTGGGATAAGATAAAAAAAGACACCGACCTTGGCGCGGCTGAGATAATTTTCTCAACACCTATACCAACACTCCCCAAAGCATCAAGGAAACGAAGGGGGGATATGGATATATGAAATTTGCAAAAACAAAATTTTTCATTATCTGTTTGATAATTGCGGTAGCGCTCGTTCTTGTCCCCGCAATACTCACAGCGTTCGGTCAGGTGGATATCGTCAGGAGCGGTCTTAAAACAGTAGCCAAACCCTTTGAATGGTGCGCGAGCAAATTCGCGTCTGCCATAGACGGCTTCGTGTCCGTGTTTACCGACTATGACGACCTGCAAGAGGAAAATCAACAGCTTAAAGACACCATAGACTCCTTGGAAAACGAGCGCGCAGATAACGCCGTTTTAAAGCAGGAAAACGAATGGCTCAAAAAGTTCTTGGACATCAAAAATAAGAACCCCGACTTTGAGCTTGCCGATGCAGACATAATATCCTATGAGGCGGGCAACTATTCCACAATCCTTACACTCAATAAGGGCACCGTCCACGGAATAAAAAAGAATATGCCCGTAATAACCGCTGACGGCGTTGTAGGATATGTCAGCGAGGCAGGGCTTGATTGGTGCAAGGTAACTACCATAACCGAATCCACAAGCAAGGTGGGCGCTTATACCGACAGAACAGGAGTCATCGGAACAGTTGAGGGAAGCCCCGAGCTCCGCCGTGAGGGCAAATGCTCCATGACCTATTCCCCCGACTCGGATATAAAGGTCGGCGACAGAGTTTATACAAGCGGAACGGGAAGCATATACCCCGATGGGCTTCTTATAGGAAAAATCGTTTCCATAGAGGCAGATCAAGCGACCCGAACACTCATAGCTGTTGTAGAAGCCTCCGTAGATCTCGCTTCTGTCGAAAATCTCCAAAGCGTGATGATAGTTCGAGGATATGTCGGACACACGGGGGATAAATAAATGAAGATAAGAAGTTTTGCAGATACGGGAGAGAAGCGAATGCTTCTCCGCCGTATAATAGTATATAGCATACTATTCTTTATTCTCGGCATCGGGCAGTGCTCATTTTTCGCGCGCCTCAAACCGTTTGGAGCAACTCCGAATATAGTGCTTGGCGCAGTGTGCGCGGTTATCATGCTCGACAATAAAAAGTCGGCGGCAATATGCGCCATAGCCGCAGGATATTTTATAGACGCCTTAGGCGCTATCCCTCCCTCGTTTTCTCCGCTTATATTACTTTTGAGCGTAGCGATCCTCGGAAAAGTATCGGATAAAATGATGCCGCAATTTGCGTCCTTCTCGGTGCTAATGCTACCAACAATAGTCTTGAATGCAGTCTTTACATATATTACTTCATGGATAAATTTAAGGACTGTGCCATCAAGCTCGACCATAATATCCGTAATATTACCCGAAATGCTTTCAACCCTTGTATTTTGCTTACCTATTTATTTCATAGTAAAATTGTGTATGATCCCAATAGGAGAAAAGGGACAAATATCCCTTTGACACATTTAGAAAGGCAATTCTGTGAACAACCTTAAATTCATGCCCGACCTTTTAACAGGAAGGCTCAACGAATATGACGCAAAACGCTATTTTTCCCGCTTTGGCTGGTTTGCTTTCACATATTTTCTGCTGTCATCAATCGTTTCCGTCATAATAGCAATAATAACTATAAATCTTTTCCCCGCCGTTTACCAACACTATCTGTTTTCTGAAACACTCAATGTGGTCGTTTCTTACGGAATAGCACTTCCCATCTCATATGTAATAATAAAGCCACTGCCAACTGTCAAGCCCGATCCCGAAAAAATGAAGGTCTCTCATTGGTTTTACGGTTTGTGCATTTCCGTAGCGCTCATGATTATTGGGAATTATATAACGAGTATCGTGTTGGTATTTTTTATATCCCCTTTGAGAGGAGTGTCAATGCAAAGCCCCGTTTCAGAAAGGATCGACAGTGTACCGCTGTGGGTAACTATACTTTTCATTGTTATCATAGCCCCCATATTAGAGGAGATATTTTTCAGAGGAATACTTTGCAAAAAGCTAACTATCATAGGCGAGGGATACGCAATAATCCTTCCCTCTGCATTCTTCGCGCTCTGTCACGGTAATTTCTTCCAACTCTTTTACGCATTTACTCTCGGTTGCTTTTTCTCGTTTATATATATAAAAACAGGAAAGCTTATATATACGATAATTTACCATATGGCGATAAATCTTATAGGAAGCGTTATATCTCCCTTGATAATCGATCAGTTAGATATAACCTCGCTGTTAGAAAACGGATTTTCAATCAACTCCGAAAATATTCTCAGAGTTATCGGATTTCTTTGGTACGAGCTCATTATTGTCGGAGTAGCAATATTCGGAGTGGTAATAGCCATCAAAAAGCGTAAGGAATTCAAGGTGCATGAGGGACTTCTCCCCCCGCCCGAGCATAAGGGAGTAAGCTGCGTGCTACTCAATTCGGGCGTTGCGGCATCGATAGCGATTTTTGCATATACACTTTTAGGATCTTTACTACTGTAAAACAAAAAACAAAGGAGGCAGAAAAATGAAGAAGCAAAATATCGGCGCTCGATATATCGCTATCATGTGCGTATTCTCGTTCATCTGCCTCGTCTTTATAATAGTCCTTTCCATGGTACAAACAAAAGGCCCCCAGACAAACTACTATATTGACGATGCCAATACGCAAACGGTAACTGTCGCAGGATTGCGCGGACAGATATACGACAAAAACGGCGTTCTGCTTGTTGGCAACTCAACAAGATATGACCTGCTTTACGAATATACCGCTATGCCCGAAAGCTTCAAAGAGGTAAACGCCTCTCTGCTCCAAATAATGTCGTCAATAAAGCAAACCGACCAGAGCGATAAGCTCTCTGAGGACTATTTCCCAATAGAGGGCGTTTTTCCCAATGTCCGCTACTGTAAGGCGCTGTATGACACATCGTCAAACGAATACTACCACTTTCTCAGAGTGCTCAAGCGTAATAACCTCAGTGCCGACATAACCGCCGAGGAGCTTGCCCAATATTATATAGACCGTTGCGAGCTGTCAAGCGAGCTGTATTCGTCAGGTGAGATACGCGATCTCATGAGACTGTGGTACGAAATGGACAGAGTAAATTTTGGAATGTACCAATCCTATACGCTTGCCAAGGATGTAAGCCCCGAGCTTGTAACCCATGTAGAGGAAAAGGTGTCCTCGGGAATAATAGTCGGAGTTACCTTTAAAACCACCTCGGAGCGCGTATATAATCCAAACT
>JAGCJD010000153.1 GCA_017648425.1 Clostridia bacterium
ATTTATACCGAGATCGTTAGAAAGCTCCGCGTCCATAGTGATCTCGTCCTTATCAATTTGAAGCTCGTCAACGAGAAGATTTACAAACTGTTCGTACATTTTTTCCTCCTGAAAATAGTATTTCATATGTTTTAGTGTGTCTTTGTTTATTGACACGAACATTATATAACAAATTCTTGTAAATGTCAAGAGTAATTTTCAATATATAAAGCCCAAATTTATAAAATTAAAAAAATGTTAATTATTAGATGAAAGGAGAGACAATGCATTTATTTCACAGACGCCCATTATGCTTGTTTTGTACTATATTTGCAGTCAGTAGTATTTTAGCCTCTGATATTTATCGTGAACATAAAATTTCATTAATTGCAATTTTTGTAGTGATTTTTGCATTGCTTTCCGTAGTTGGACTGCTTTTAAAAAATCAGCGTATTAGAATACTGTCCGCGTGCCTTTGCCTTATTGCAGTTATAACAGCAATGTCAAATTCATTTTTAAGAATAGATATGGTCAAGGCAAGAGCGGAAAAGTATCAAGGCGATCAAATAGTGGTGTGTGATGTAATTGACGAATCATATTCCTCGGAATATTCTTCCTCGTACCGTGTCAGGATAAATCAGATAGGAAATGAAACGGTATCGTTCAAGGCTGTTGCGGTTTTTGATTTTAAAGCTGATTTGTGCGTTGGTGACAGACTTTACGCAAAGACCACTCTTTACGGAGAGAATGATTCGGTAATGGGGGTATCGTTATCGGATAATTCCGAAGATGTGCTATTGTTTTCAGTTGAAGATCCTGCATTTGCGGTCGTGGAAAAATTTAACAAGGATATTCCAAAATATAAGTATATTACAGAACAAAATGGTTTAAGAGTTATAATGCATGATATAAAGCAGGGCTTAAATAATCATGTCAATGATTTGTTTGGGGAACAAAGCGGCGCTGTTGTTAACGGATTTTTGCTTGGTGATACAACTGATATACCAACTGATGTTATAAGAGATTTCAGGCGTTCAGGTGTTTCTCATTTGTTGGCGGTGAGCGGATTGCATATAAGTATTTTGCTTGGAGCACTCGATCTGTTGCTAAAAAAGCTTTATGTCCACAAAAACATAAGAATTGTAGTTGTAACTGTCATGTCCTTTGCTTTTTTAGCACTGGTCGGATTTTCAATGTCTGCCGTAAGATGTGTTTTTATGCTTTGGATAGCGTATATTATTTTTATGATTTCAGAGGAGGCAGATCCCCCTACAACGCTGTTTGTAGCTGTAACATTGATATTGATCATTTTGCCATACTCGGTATATTCTCTTGGATTTTGGATGTCGTTTCTCGCAACGCTTGGTCTTGTTACCGTATATCCTGTTTTTGAAAATGTAATCCCAAAAACAAAGCATAGATCAAAGCTTATATCCCGATTTTTTAAGATTGGCAGATCGGCAATTTTAATATGCGCAATGACGATAATATCAAATATGTTTTTATTGCCTATACAGTGGAAGTTCTTTCGTGAAATATCGGTCGTATCAATACCCTCAAATTTAATACTATCTCCAATAACATCATTATATCTAATAATATCTGTAATAACGCTTATTACAAGTTCAATACCCGTAATAGGAGATATTCTGGTAATTATAGTCCAGTTTCTGTCGGGCGTAATAGTGTGGATAACAAATAAGCTATCTAGCTTTGATTTTGCGACCGTTTCCTTAGGGTATTGGTTTGCAGATTATTTAATAGCAGGCTTTGTAATTTTTATGCTTGTGCTTATGGTGGTCAAATTATCTAAAAAGTGGCTATTGTTTTTGCCGTTAATTTCGTTTGTGGTTGTTTTTACAGCTTGCGTGAGTATATTCAATTATTCAGCCCCGAAAGGACTATATTACAGTGGAAATGACACTAGCAAGACAATCTCGTTGTATGAAAGCGGAAGCACCTGCATTATTGATGGATCAGGAGGAAAATATAATAATTTTTCAAGCTCGTATTATAAGGCAAAGGAGTATGGTTGTACATATGTTGATATGATAGTATTTACCGATGTCACAAAAAACCATATTTCTTCAATGGAATATTTTTTGAGGAGCAATGTTGTAAAGAAAATTTATATTCCAATTCCAAATGAGGACGATGAAAAACAAATCAATCTTGCAATTGAAATGACACGACTTGCAAATCAGTGCAAAACTCAAGTGTATCTTTACAAGAGTGGGGAAACGCTCTCTCTTGATAACATTCGTTTCAGAATAGATGTTTTTGAGATAGAGCAGGATAAAGCATTATCACTGTTTGTGAGCGGTGGTCAAGATTTATACGGTTATGTTGATGTGGCGGCGCTTTCGGTGAATGATTTTGAGCTTCACCAACATATTCTGAACTCGGATACACTTGTTTTTGGTAATAATAATAAGTCAGTTGAAGAAATGTTTTATTGCGATGTTTCGGAAAACACCACAATTATATATACCTCGTTTGATATTGCAGAGAAAAGTTCAATAAGCTCAAATACTGATAAAACCTATTATAGCAATTTAAAATGGTTATACCTATATTTTAAAATTAATTAGCGTCAAAATCCTTTTGTTAAACATATTATGGTATTGTAATCTATGTTGAAAGGATATACACATATGAAAATCAAGCCAAAAATCGCCGTGCTGGGTGGAGATCTTCGTCAGTACGCAGTAGCAAAGGAATTGTTAAAGAAAAACGCAAATGTGTATGCAAGCGGTCTTTGTGTCGAATGCTGTGACTGTACAGATTTAAAAATAATTGATAATATATATGAAGCTATTAAAAATTCTAATGCCGTTGTTTTGCCTCTTCCCGCAAGCTTGGACGGTAACGCATTGAATTGTCCCGCCATTAAAAATTCGGAGAGAGTTTCGCTTGATGAGATAGTTGATGGTATGAATGTTAATGCTGTACTTTTGGGAGGGCGTATTCCAGAAAGCACTGTGGTAAGAGCTCAGGCAAAGGGAATAAGAGTAAACGATTATTTTTTGAGTGAAAAGCTTCAAATAAAAAATGCCTATATTACCGCAGAGGCAGCTGTAAGTATTGCAATGAATAGTCTTGATAAGTGTATTAAGGATTCTTGCTTTGCAATAACTGGCTCTGGAAGAATATCTAGACTTCTTGCCGAGATATTATTAAAGCTTGGAGCAAAGGTTACTATTGCGGCAAGAAATACCGATGCTTTGGTTTATTTTGAGTTAATGGGCTGTGATACGGTGAAAATAACAGATAATTGGAGTGATAAGTTTACAACAGGTTACGATGTTATTTTCAATACTGTACCCGCATGGTTATTCAACAGAGAGTTTCTTGAAAAGGTTGATAAACAGGCATTAATACTTGAACTTGCTTCCGCACCAGGAGGATTGGATATTTGCGCTGCTCGTGAGCTTTCGTCGAATGTTCGTTGGGGAGCGTCCTTGCCGGGCAAGTATGCTCCGTACAGCGCAGGAAGCTTAATAGCAGAATGTATTGCCGAAATACTTGAGAGCGAGGAGGTTGGTGTTCTGTGATAGGTTTTTGTATGTGCGGATCTTATTGTACCCATAAATATGCTCTTGAACAATTAAAGCTACTTTCCGAGAGTGGGCACGATATTCTACCCGTTGTAAGTGAAAATGTTTATTCTACCGATACAAGATTTGGAGCGGCAAGCGAACTTATAAGAAAAATAGAAGATATATGTAACAAAAGAGTAATACATACGATAGTTGATGCTGAGCCGATAGGGCCACAAATACAGCTTGACGCTATGATAATATGTCCTTGTACGGGAAACACGCTATCTAAAATTGCAAACGGCATAACGGACACCTCGGTTACTATGGCGGCAAAGGCGCATTTGCGCAGCAATCGTCCGCTTGTAATTGCATTGGCTTCTAATGATGCGCTATCTGCTAACCTAAAAAATATAGGACAGATGTTAATTAGAAAGTTCGTTTATTTTGTTCCGCTTTATCAAGATGATCCACAAAAAAAGCCGCACTCCTTGATAGCGGATTTTTCTCTTGTGTTTCCGACAATGGAAAGTGCAATTTTGGGTAAGCAATATCAAAAAATATTCATATAAAAAATGCGTTGATTTGAGTATCATCAAATCAACGCATTTTTTTATTTTACTGCTTTTTCTATTACTTCCAAAATTTTAAATCTTGCTTGATATTTCGTTTGTTCACTCTCGGTAATTATTTTGTATTGCTCAGTGGTAAGACCTACTGAAATAAACGCATCTTCGTTGTTAGTTACGGTTGCCGCATCGATACATAGCGGAGGGAATAGAACGCACCACCAATTTTGTCCTCTCGCTTCTCCTATCAACACCTGTAAGGAAAGATATTTTCCTGAGGGAAAGCAGAGTGACGCGTATGTTTTTGTTGGATAATTTTCCTCTGAAAGGCGTATTTCTATTGAATAATCATATCCTTGCCGTGCTACCTCCTCCTCGGCGCACAAAAGAAAGCTGTTAATGTTTTGAGAAATTATTTTTTTTGCGTCATCAATGCTTTTACAATCAACGCACAATGTGTTTGAAAGCTCAATTATTTTATCTCTTACATTAAGCTTTAACGCTTGATCTTCCTCACTATCAGAATTTGCAACGACATGTAATCGTAAAACATTGTCATAAATTTCAGCTTCACCATGTACGGGTAGCAACCCAATAAAGATAAATACAAGGCAGATGCACAGAATAAGCGTAATTATTTTTTTCATAAAAAAGCTCCTTTTTGTTTTGATAGATAATTAATCTTTCCACAAAAAGGAGCTTTTTATTCAATGTTTAAAAATTTCGTCAAGAAGTCTGCTATAACTCATATTACTATTGAGATTTAACTCGCTGTCTTTTAAAGAAGAAATATCGTAAATGCTTTTTGAACGCAGATACAATTCAAATACAAATGCATTTTTTATAACTCCCTTTGATTGCAATAACTTTGAAAAGGCTTTTGCATCATAAGCTGTATCAATAACTATATCTATCTGTGCATCGGGCTTTACGAAAGCATAAACATCATTTGCAACGCTAATAATTATACCCGATATCAAAATTGCCAGAAGACATATAGGGATAACAGCTCCAAAGGCTATTGAAAATGATATTGGATTGACTGTATCTGATTTCACAAAAATTCCTCCCATGTGATTATAACCATGAAATAACCAATGCGATTATGTAAATGCCAAAGCAACAAAGAGCGGAGGGGGATTTTATTACATCAAGATACGAATCTCTGAATTTTGCACGGTCTGTAATTATAGGGCGGCGATAGTCTGCCGTGTATCCGCTGTAAAGATATTTGCGATAAAGTTTTGATGCAGACATGCAAAAGAGCGCAGAGGAAACCAGAAAAATAAATGTAATTATGAATATAAAAAAGTTGGAGCTTCCCGTGAAATTATAAAGAGAGCTCATGTACGGCTGACCAAATAACCCGAACAGATTGTATAAAAAGTGTACTAATATAGAACCGAATATTGACCGCGTGCAATAAAGCGTTAATGCAAGAACTGCGCCGGAAAATAAGTAAACGGGAAGATTTAATATATCAAAGTGAAGAAGTGAAAAGAAAAGTGAACTGAACACGATGGCTCTTAGAACACCGCCTCTTTCATACTCGTGACAAAGAATTCCTCTAAAAACAAACTCCTCGCAAAGGGCAGGAAGAACCGCGTATGCAAGAACAAGATAGAGTTTTGTGGGTACTGTTCCGTCATCCTTTGAAATAAAGGTGTCATAAAGGGAAAAGCTTTCCGAAAGCGAATCAAGTCCGCCAAAGAGCAGGCTTATAAGCAATCCGCCTGTTATCATGGCAAGAGCCGCGCAAAGTATCAAAAAGATACAATCGGGGCGGAACATTCTTATTCTTAAATGCCGTATGTATTTTTCTCCACTGAAAGTTGCCCATATCGCACCGGGAAGAAGAAATATCATCATTTGAAGTATTACAACGCTGAAATATTCATTCTCGCGGTTTATAAGGGTAACATCTATCAATTTAGATAAAAGGAGCAATATGTAAGTAGCAAGAACAAGTACGGTGGGGCGCAACGCGATAGTTTTTTGCGCAGATGTTTTGTGAGAAATACGCTTATTAGACTTTGAAGCCCTTTTTTGCTTCATTTTGAAACACCACTCCTTGCTCTGTAATAATAAGATCTACGGGAATATCATGTTCATCTGTGGGAAGCTTATCTAAAAAAAGATCGTGAAAAACTATGCCAAAGCTTTTTCCACAGAAATCACTCAGAAATCTGTCATAGTAGCCCTTTCCATATCCTATCCTTGCCCCGAAACTATCAAAGGCAAGAGCGGGGACAAGACATACGGTTGTAGGACAGCCTGCATATTTAGCAAAATCCTCGGGAGGCTCTTTTATGCCGTAGGTGCTGACTTTTAACTCACCAAGCGATGTAATTTTATGAAAAGTAAGATTTAGAACATCTGTGTGTGATATTGGATAAAACACTCCCAATCCAAGTTCTAAAAGTCTGAGTGCTAATTTATCCAAGTCGGGTTCTTTTTTTATAGGAGAAAACATAAGAACATTAGTTGCTCCAATATCAAGTATCTGCTTTAATGTATTCTCACATATTTTCTCACTTGACGCTTTAATAGCGTCATCACTTAAAGCGCTTCGTCTGTTTTTCAGCAAAGCGCGAACTTCATTCTTTTCAGTTTGAAATGACAGCATGACTAAGTTTTTTAGCGGTTTCCTCACCGCAAAAGATTTTTACTATTTCCAGTCCCATTTCGAGAGCAACTCCCATGCCCTTTGCGGTAAGTATCTTTCCGTCAAGCACTACATTTTGCTCGGGAATTTCAGCTCCTATCAGCCTTTCCTCAAATCCTGGGTAGCAAACAGCTTTTTTACCTTTAAGCAATCCCATATCACCAAGTATTGAGGGGGCGGCGCAAATGGCGGCAATATATGCATCAGCCCTATATGCGTCCTTGATAGCATTTATAACTGTGTCACTTGCAGCTAGATTGAGTGTTCCGGGCATTCCTCCTGGCAAAAATATCATATCCAACGAGCTATACGAAAGCTCTGTATCAACAATATCAGCTTTGACTGTAATGCCGTGTGCTCCGGTTATAAATTTGTTTCCCACGCCTACGGTGGTAATGTCAAGGTTTACGCGTCGCAAAAGATCTAGCGGACAGAGCGCTTCAATTTCCTCAAAGCCCTCGGCTAAGAACATATATATCATAAATCACTCCAAAATTACTTTAAAAAATAATCTGTAATCGAAGATATTGAAACTGTTACCTCTTCACGAGTTGAGAGATTTTTGATCTTCACATTGCTCGTTTCAAGTTCAGATGCGCCCATTATAATAACATGGCTGTAACGCCCCTTAACAGCATAATCGATCTGCTTTCCGAATTTCTTTGAGCCAATGTACATGGAAGATACTATTCCCGCATCTCTAAGCGAGTTTGTGATAGAAATATATTTTTCGTAAGGAACATCGTCAAAACGAGTGACCAATACCTTAGTACCCTCATTGTAAATGTCGGGTATCAGGTCGTGGGTAACTAGGAAGTTTTCAAGCGTAACATCACCAAATCCAAATCCTACACCAGATACATTGGTGTTCTTTACAAAGAGACCTACAAGGTTGTCATATCTTCCACCGCCGAACATTGCGCGGTTGTTTTCGGGAGCTTCATCAAAAACCTCAAAAACAGTTCCTGTGTAATAGTCAAGACCTCTGATAATTCCAAAGTCAAATACACAGTATTTGTCAAGACCTGCATGGCGAAGGGCAGAGAACAGCTCAATGAGTTCCTTTGAACCCTGAGAATCGGGGCAAATAGCCACTGCTTCATCAACGCTCATATTATATAATGCATCGATTTTTGCAATTTTATCCGCGTCAATGCCGAGCCTTTGCATTTCTTCCTCATAAGCATCACGGGTAACCTTGTTCTTTTTGTCAACTATCTTTGAAACGCGCTTGCTACCTTCAGCGTCAGTACCTGCAATAGTAGCTATAACATCATTAAAAAATCTGCGGTTGTTGATATGAACCTTGAACATGCTTTCATCAGCATTAAATTGACGCAAAAGCATTACGGCGGTTGATATCACTTCCATGTCAGCCTCATAACCGTCACATCCGAATATATCAACATTTACCTGCCAGTGCTCACGGAGTCTTCCTCTTTGAGGACGCTCGTAACGATAAAGATTGGGAATTGAGAACCACTTGAGAGGAAAGTTGAGTTCTCCTATTTTTCCTGCAACAAGACGAGCGACGGTTGGCGTCATTTCAGGACGAACTGCAAGGCGTCTTCCTCCTCTGTCAGTGAAGTTATAGGTCTGCTCGTTGGCAATTTCTTCTCCACTCTTTGCTATATACATTTCTAGGGATTCAAGCATGGGGCCGTTATATTCTTCAAATGCTGCGACCTCGAGAGCAGTACGGATCTTTCCAAAGAACCAATTTCTCAGACGCATATCATCCGGATAAAAATCTCTTGTTCCTTTGTAAGGCTGTGTTGATAAAAGTTGAGCGCACATATCAGTTTTTTCCTTTCAACATAAAGAAAATTATAAATTTGTATTACCACTTATTATAACACATTTTGGCGATTTTGTCAATAAACTATACTATAATAAAAATCAAAGAAATATAATTCTAAATTTTTTAAAAAAATCATATATCTGTCAAAAAATATTCAAAATGAGGACACACAAATATAGTATGATATAAATGAAATACTTTGATTAATTTTGGAGGTGGAATTTTGCTTGCAGTTAAACGATTAGTTTGGAGTGATAACAAGACAGAAGTGCTTAAAGGGGTTACATTTTCGTTAAACGATAAGGAAGCTATTGGAATTCTTGTTCCTCAAAAAAAGCAAGGTGAGGCGCTTGCTCGTATAATTTGCGGTTGTGATGATGCAGATGAGGGAGAGGTTATATTTGGCGATGAAATTATGAGTAGGAGAGCTTTGGCTCTTAAGAAAAAAATTCGTCTTGTTCCCGCGGTACTTGTGATAGATCCATCATGTACACCTGTTGAATATCTTGATTTTGTCGGACGAATGCTTGACATTGAAGAGGAAAAAAGATATAGGCAGATCAAGGAAGCTCTCGAACTGTTGGCTTTGGATAGCATACAAAACAAAATATTCTTACACCTCAGCACAGAGGAGCGTTGTCGACTTGCAATTGCGTCATCTCTTATTGGAAATCCTGAAACTGTTGTGTTTGAAAACGCTTTTTGGGGAATTGATCAAAGGACAGTTGATTCAATGCTTGATGTTATTGAGCTTATCTTAAAAATAAAGACTGTTGTTTTTATTTCGCAAAAGCCCGCGGAGGTAAAAAAGCTTTGTTCAAGAGTTGCCATACTTAGTGACGGCAAAATAGTAATTGACGATAATATTGAGCAAATTGAAAAGAAGATCAATGCAACTGAGGAACTGCACATAAAGGCAAGAGGTGACGGCGAACAGATAATTGACGCAATAAAAGCACTTGAATGTGTTGTAAGCGCAGTGATAGATTCTACCGAGGCAAATGGAGTTCATTCAATAAGAATAGAACATTATCCAAAAGAGAAAATAAAAGACGATTTATTTGAGCAATTATCGAAAATAAATGTGCCCATGCTTGCAGTTCAGACTTTTACGCTTACTCTTGACGATGTTTATTTTTCAATTGCTTCCAAGGAGCAGGACGAGGTTGTTGAGGACTCGAAGAAAATCGGATTTCTTAAAAGCGCGCCTTGGGGAAGGAGAAAAAACAAATGAAAAATGTATTTAAAAGAGAACTCAGCTCTTGTTTTCATCGTTTATATGGGTATATTACTGTAGGTGTGTTGTTGCTTGCATCCGCAATAATGTTTTATGCTTATAATATTGTTTACGCAAGTGAAAACATTGGCGCAATTTGTTCAGGAATGTCTGTAATTGTTGCTCTGTTAATCCCTGTTGTTGCAGTTAATTCCTTTTATGTGTATAAGGGTTTGGATTCCGCTGCGATGTATGATATGATGCCAATCACGACAAGAGATGTTATTCTAGGTAAATATTTTTCTGCGTTAGCTCTTGTTTGGTTGCCAAATATAGCCATAGCACTTTATTCAGTTATTATTGGATTTTTTGGAATTGTTGACCACACGGCATCTTATACGGCGCTTTTGGGATTTGCGTTGTTTGAAATGGCGTTGCTTGCCGTGTACTTCTTTATTGTAGCTAGCGCGAGAACTCGTGTTAAGGCATATATTATTTGTTACTTGATAGCTATTGTATGGTACTTCCTTAATTTTTTAAGCGTTTTAGTGCCGACTACACGCATAGCCTCTCTTATCGGTTTTTCAGTAGTAGCATTGCTTGCGGGAGTTATTTCGTATTTGTTAATTCGCAAAGTGATAATATCGCTGTCGGTGGTCGCTTTTCTTGCGGCAATTATTGGCGTATCATTTTTGTTTGTACCTGAAAGATTTTCAGGTGCGTTTGAAAGCTTTATAAATTACCACTCTATATTCTCGCACCTATACAGCTTTACTGGTGGAATATTTAATGTAAAGGGAATTGTTTTCCTTTTAGTTCTATCCTGCGGTTCAGTTTTTTTGTCATGGAGATGTTATGAAAGAAAATATGAGAAATCCCAGACTCGCTCATGCTTGTCATTAAAAAAGATTACCTCACTTGGTATGGCCTCGCTTATCGTATGTTTGTCGTTAACTACTATCTATGTATCCGCAATAGTGCCAAATAGATTTATGACATTGGACTCAACGGCTTCGCATAAATACTCGGTTTCTACTGAGGCAAGAGATTTTCTTTCAGGGCTTGACAAAGATGTTACATTATATCTGCTTGAACCTACTGATAACGAAGGATATGAGCTGTATCTTGAACGCCTTACTTCATCAAGTGATAAGCTGACACTTAAAAAAGTCTTTTATGCTGATGATCCAATGTTTTATATCAGCAGAAATATAAGTACAAGCTCAATAAGCGCAAACAGTATACTTGTAGAGTGCGATGGATCATACAATTATTTGAGTTATTATAATCTTTTTGTTTATTCGAATGAAAAGCTCGGCGCGACAGAAATGTCGTACAGCGATTATTCATATTATCTTACAGTATTCTCGTCAAGTGAGGAGTATTACGAATATTATTATTCGCTTGTGTATGATACGACAGTGTATTTTAACGCAGACTCAATGATCTGCTCGTATATTGAATATACAGCAGCAGACATAATTCCCAAAAGCTATTACATGACAGGGCACGGAGAACTGAGCTTGTCTGAAATTTCAAATCCGTATTCAGAGCTTGGACTTTTAGAGCTTAATATTACCGAAAATGACATTCCGCGTGATGCAGCGTCAATTTTGATAAATGTTCCCAAAGCGGATATTACAGCTGAGGAAAAGCAAAAACTGCTAGAATATCTCGAATGCGGAGGGCAGCTTACATTTATTACCGAGCAATCAAATCTCAAACATGTTAATCTTTGTTCGGTTTTAGACGAGTATGGATTGAGTTCAAGCGAAGATATAGTAAAGGATATTGTTGAACCTGAAAGTGGTGAAGAAACAGAGATTGTTGAGCGTTCGGCTGAATTTGCGCCAACGCTTCATACAGATAATGATGTCTTGTATTATTTAGATGGAAGTAATGCAACACCTTATGCTACAAATGCAACTGCAATAAAAACTGACAACTCTGCAAAGGATGGCTTGACTATCATTCCGCTTTTGACGAGTTCATCGGAGGCAATTCTCGGGGATTCTGAAAATACTG
>JAGCJD010000154.1 GCA_017648425.1 Clostridia bacterium
GCGCGCCCCCTCTGCCCCATCGTCAAGAAGCGCGTCAAGCGTAACGCCGAAATACTCAGCTATACGCTTCATTTTATCCGCCTTGGGAACAGACCTGCCATTCTTCCAATCCGTAAAGGTAGAGGCAGGTATCCCCGTTTCCTTAGCCACTCTGTAAACGCTCATTCCGCGTTCGTTTATAAAGCTGCAAAACCGCTCGTATTTCATATAAAAAGCCCCTCTCTATAAAATAGTTAGGAAATCCGAAATTATTATGTATATTATACCCTTTTTTTCAGTGTTTGTCAATATTATGCGACAAAAATATTTCGGAAAACCGAAAACGGGTTTTACAAATAATTAATACTTCGTTAATGCGTAAAAAAAGTTTTTGAAGTACAATATAAAAAACAACGGAGGTATAGCCATGGGAAAATTTTCAGGAATACTAATATGCGCCGATTTTGACGGCACGATAGCTCTCGGCGGTCATGTAGTCGAGGAAAATATTCGCGCCATTCGCTACTTCCAGGAAAACGGCGGGGCTTTTTCTGTCATTACGGGAAGAACTATAAATTTTCTCCGCTCGCGCGAAAACGAGATAATATGCAACGCCTGCGTTGGATGCGTCAACGGAACGCTTATATACGACTACCCAAATCAAAAACAAATAAGCGCTTCAATTATAACCGAGGACCTTTACGAGCCTCTTATGAAGGCGCATAAATACCTTAATGTACCCAAGCATCTTGACATTTTTTATCTTGATGACGCAGAGGAGATATCCGATGCCGATGAGGATTTTGAGCAACAGGTACGCACAGCTCTTTCAAAAACCGTGCTAAAAGTGCTTATCCGAAGCTCTAAACCGTACAAGGACGAGGAAATAGAATATATAAAAAATGTTGTCGGAAGCTCATTTGAGACCTGCCGAAGCTGGGAAAGAGCATTTGAAATACAAAACAAGGGAAGCAATAAGGGACAAGCCGCAAAAAAAATAGCCGAGCTCTGCAACGCAAGCAAGCTTATTTGCGTGGGCGACTATGAAAACGACCTCTCAATGCTTGAAGCTGCAGACATCTCATACGCCGTAGATAACGCTATTCCCCTGCTCAAAGAAAGAGCAGACAGAATAACGGTAAATGTGGAAAAAGGGGCGATAGCCGCTATAATCAAGGATTTGGAGAGTGAATTATGATTCTTGAATTAAGAGAAATAGAAAAATCCTTTGGCGAGAAAAAGGTATTACAGGGCGTATCCTTTTACGCGGAGAGTGGGAAGGCATTTGGACTTCTCGGTCGTAACGGAGCGGGTAAAACGACCTCAATAAGAATACTCATGGATGTATTCAAGGCAGACAAGGGAGAGGTGCTTATAGACGGCAAGCCGATAAACCACTCCGCTCTTAAAATAGGATATCTGCCCGAGGAAAGAGGACTTTATCCCAAGAAAAAAATAATCGACCAGCTCGTATATTTCGCAGAACTCAATGGAATGAGTTCAAAGCAAGCGGTATCGTCAGTCGACAATTGGCTTTCAAGACTTGGAATGACCGAATATCGCAACAAAAGGCTCGACACGCTTTCAAAGGGAAATCAGCAAAAGATACAGCTTATAACCGCAATAGCGCACGATCCTCAGATAGTAATTCTGGACGAGCCGTTTTCAGGGCTCGATCCCGTCAACGCCCGTATGCTCAAAAGCGTTGTAAAAAACATTATCTCTCGTGACAGAATAGTTCTGTTTTCAAGCCACCAAATGAATTATATTGAGGAGTTTTGTGACCGCATAGCCATCATTGACGAGGGCAAGGTCGTTCTCCACGGAGATCTCCGCGACATAAAGCGCGCCTATGTACGCGACAAGCTTTCGGTACGCGCGGAGCGCACGGATATAATAAGGGCGGCTATGCCTGAAATGTGCTCTGACGGCGAGCGAGGCGAGCTTATAGTAAGGCTTCCATCACCTGGCGACAAAAAGGAAGTCATGGAGAAATTGCTAAGTCTTTGCGACATAGACGAAATAAAGGTCTATGAGCCATCTCTCAACGATATATTTGTGGAATACACAGACAAGACAAGCAAGGAGGATAGTAATGAAGCAATTTAAAACTATACTCAAATTCGAGCTCAAAAGCTACTTCAAAAACAAGACCTTTATCGGAATAACCCTGTTTTTAGTAGTAGCAATAACTCTTGTCATGTTTTTTCCACGCATAACCGCATTGTTCGACAACGACAATGACACCGCCGAACAAGAGAAGAACGGCATTATGCTTATAAAGCCGTCCACTCCCGAGAGCGAGGAGCTTTTCTGCTCTGCCTTTTCCGCCTGCTTCCCTGACATGGAGGTCAAGGCTACATTTGAGAGTGATGAACAGATAAAAAAGGCAATAACCGAAAACGAAGCGGAATGCGCGTTTGTAATGACAAGCCTTGACAGCTACACCTATTATGTAAACAACCTTTCTATATATGACACCCGAACCGCCACAGCAAACGAGGCGCTTACAAACATTTATCAAATGAGCGTCATGATGTCAAGCGGCATGAGCGCAGAGCAAGCGGGACAAATACTTTCCGTACAGATAGAAAGTGAGACTGTAAACCTTGGTAAGGACCACACCGAAAACTTCTTCTATACCTACATCATGATATTTGCGCTTTATATGGTAATATTGCTTTACGGACAAATGGTTGCAACATCGGTCGCAACGGAAAAGAGCTCTAGAGCAATGGAGCTGCTTATAACAAGCGCGCGCCCCACATCAATGATGTTCGGAAAGATATTTGCGGCGTGCGTGGCAGGCCTTTCACAGCTCGTTTTGGTATTCGGCTCGGCAATACTGTTTTATAAGATAAACGAGGACTATTGGGGAAGCAATCCTCTTATCTCGTCAATTTTCAACATGCCCGTAAGTCTTCTCGTATATATGCTCATATTCTTCGTGCTTGGATTTTTGATATACGCATTCCTTTACGGAGCTATCGGCTCGACAGCGTCCAAACTTGAAGACATCAATACCTCGGTCATGCCATTGTCGTTCATGTTTATAATAGCCTTTATGGTAGTAATGACATCAATGACCAGCGGAGATGTAAGTAATATGGCAATAAGGATATGCTCGTATATTCCGTTCACATCGCCAATGGCAATGTTTACAAGAATAGCAATGAGCTCCGTACCGATATACGAAATACTCATATCAATTGCAATTTTGGCAGTATCGGTCGTAGGAATAGGTATCGTATCCGCAAGGATATACCGCATTGGAGTAGTTCTTTACGGAACACCTCCCAAGCCTGCGGCAATAATAAAGGCGCTTAAAAACAGCAAGTAAAAAAAAGAACAGACATGAAAATGTCTGTTCTTTTTTTGTTTATCAAAGCTCCTGGACAGAAACAACACCCTCAAGCTTTGCAATGGGAGGAACATCTGATTTTTCAAAATTCAAGGATGCCTGCAA
>JAGCJD010000155.1 GCA_017648425.1 Clostridia bacterium
AGATACCACCAGACTTCACAAAACAGCACTTCTTTTGGATGTTCTTTCCTTCTACAGTGAAAGAGATGTAATTCCCCAGTACTATGATGTAGTTCTTAAGGGTAGAGGAGCAAAGGATGTGGATTCTGAGGAAATGCTCGACTATATCAACAAGAGTAAGTCCTTTGACGCAGGTATTGCATACCATTGGTCAAGACAGTTTGTTGAGGTTCTTGCAAAGGAAATTTTGAATGGTCGTGGAGATGTAGCTTCCCTCGTTGGACAATATGAGGGACTCATATCAACTGCTATAGAAACGACTATGTCAGCCGTATATCAAGATTAAATTTTAGTGGGGCTTGTTGTATTTCGACAAGCCCCATGCTTGGATATTGATTATGAAAAATACAGAAATTAAACACGGCTCAATGATAATGGATCTTGTGTTTGGTGACGATTCAACCATTAAAATGCAAAGATTTGAGCCCCTAAAAAACAGATCATGTGTTAAAAGATTTGTTGCGTTTGAGCCGTTTGTGTTAAAGACCGCAGGATCTACTGCCGCTCCCATGGAGGGGTGTGGAAGCATTCCTACGGTGTGGGACGGTTGTCCTGCTGAAATAGTTGAAAGCAACGAGCGTGGCGCGACTATTAAGTATCTCAAACAGAACGGCGCTCTTGAAGTAACGGTACGCTATGATTTTATTGATAACGCAAATGTTATTCGTCAGACCAATACTGTTAAAAATATCAGCAACGAGCCCATAACGCTTACGCATTTCAGCTCTGCGCTCATAAACGGAATAGGAATGGGCGGCGAGATTGAGCGTTATGACGAAAGCAAAACAAGAGTTCACTATTGTCTGAGCCACTGGTGCGGAGAGGCGCAGTGGAGAGAAGCAAGTCTTGAGGATGTTGGAATTTATAAGCAGTCCATGCACAATTGGGACATATCCTCATACAGACTTTGCTCTATTGGCACATGGAGCACGGGAAAATACTATCCGCTCTTAATGATAGAGGACAAGGAAAGCGGAAAGATCTGGTACATAGAGCACGAGGGCGCATTGAACTGGACATTGGAGCTTGCTTGTCTTAACAACTGCGGAGAAGGATTTTTAATGCTTGAAGCAAACAGCGCGGATGAGGAAAGCGGATTTGTACATACGCTTGGTGCGGGTGAGAGCTACACGGCGTCCCCCGCAGTATTCGGCTGTGTTGACGGCGGATTTGAGGAGGCTGTAAGAGAGCTTACCAAGTATAAGAGAGCTACGAGCCTTGTGAAATGGGAGAACGGATACGCTCCCGCTGTATTCAATGATTACATGGATTGCCTTTGGGCGTTGCCTAACCGTGAAAAGCTCATACCGCTCATAGATGCTGCGGCAGAGGCGGGAGCAGAGGTCTTCTGCATGGACGATGGCTGGCAGCTTGACTCTCTCGGTACATGGTCTATAAACCATGAGAAGTACGGAGAGGGCGGACTTGAAGGTATTGTAAAATATATTCAGGATAAGGGAATGACACCGGGTATATGGTTGGAGATTGAGGCTTGTGAGCCGAACAGAGCCTTGTACAAGGATTCCTGCCTTATCCACAGAAACGGCAGTATAGTAAATCCCGACAGAGCGCATGTCAATTTTGAGTCAAGTGAAGCGAGAGAATACATTATGGGTATTATCGACCGCTTTTACGATATGGGAATACGCTATATCAAAAACGACCACAACCGTTCTACCATGATCGGCTGTGACGATGACGGAGCGTGTAATTCGGTAGGACTTCGCAGAGCGAGTGACGCATTTTTGTCGTTTATTGACGAGGTCAGAGAAAAATATCCCGACCTTGTTATTGAGAACTGCGCAAGCGGAGCTATGAGAAGCGATAACGGAACGCTCAGACACTTTGCCCTGCAAAGCGTCAGCGACCAGGAATACTATTACAGAAATTCCTCGATAACCTCGGGAACGCTTGCATTCCTGCCCGCGGAAAAGGCGGGAGTATGGTCGTATCCTTACCCTGTATCCTTTGCTGACAGAGAGAATACAGAACTGTTGTTCAGCGAGGAATTCAAGTCGTGCAGAGCTGATGGCGAGGAGACCGTTTACAATATGGTAAACGCTCTTATGGGTAGCCTTTACCTTTCGGGTAGAATAGACAGAGCAGATAAATTCAACGCATCTCTTATTAAAGAGGGAGTTGAAAAGTTCAAGGATATACGAAAGCACAATGCAAACGCATATCCCATATATCCTTGCGGAAGATACAATATAGGCAACAAGAGAATGTCCTGTCTTGGACTTCTCTCCGATGACAAGAGCAAGATAACTCTTGCTGTTTGGCGCAGAGAGTGCGATGAGGACACTCTAAGCATTGATATGTCGAAATATCTTAACGCCCGCTCGGCAGTGAGAATGACATATCCACAAAGCGCTATGGGCGCGGAATACAGCTTTGATAGCGAGAGCCTCAGCCTTTCTGTCAAGCTTACACGCAAAAACAGCGCAAGATTTTTTGAAATAGAGGTAAATTGAAATGAGATACCCCATATCCTCAAAAACTGTTATAGATGTAACAAAGCCCCCGTATTGCGCTGATAATACGGGAAGAACCGACTGTACGGCAGCCTTGCGTCAGGTATTTG
>JAGCJD010000156.1 GCA_017648425.1 Clostridia bacterium
GAAATCAACGCCCATGTACGATATTTCAACTCCGCAAAACACCGTCAAGCCTATCTCCTTGCCTATTTTTAAACCCTCCTCGTAGTCGGAAAAATAGAAATTTATCCGCTCCTCATAAGGCAGATCGGCATCTATGTTTATATTTCCGTCAAGGAAATGATTTGTAATAAAAACGCCCTCATATCCGATGCTTTTGTAGAATTCCAGTGTTTCCCTTACCCCTGCCGATGCGCATTTGCTGACGGGGGCTGTGTGCAGGTGTGTTTCGTACTTATACATTTGTACTCTCCTAAGTTCATTTTTCAAGCGCGTGTGTCGCTTTGTTATTGATGCTATTATACCGCATATTCAAGCCTTTTTCAAGCACTTTTCTCTTAAAACATCAACTTTTTCACTCGTTTTTAAAAAACTCGTCCGAATTTACCCTTTTATCCGTTCATTTTCCGCATGATATTGACAAATTGATTGCTATATGGTACAATTCAAGCAAGAGCTAAAAACACTTTCCATGAAAGGATATGTTATGAGTAAAAACAAGATAGCAATTGGCGTTTCGCGCTCATTTGATACCCCTGTCGAAGAGCAAATACGACTTTTTAAAAAGGTTGGCTTTGACGGTTTTTTCACCGAATGGGGCGACGAATACAATATTTCCGAATGCCGAAAAACAGCCGACGAGCTTGGCTTGGAATATCAATCCATACACGCTCCGTTTTACGGCGCTTCAAGCATGTGGAAAAATGATATTTCAGCGCTGTCAGCCACAAACGAGCTTTTGGAGTGTCTTGACGACTGCGCTAGATTTTCCATTCCGATAATGGTCGTTCACCCATTTATCGGATTTAGAGAGCATACGCCCACAAATCACGGAATAGAAAGCTTCAAAAAAGTGGTACAGCGAGCGCATGAGCTTGGAATTACCATAGCCTTTGAGAATGTTGAGGGAGAGGAATATCTGGACGCTCTTATGACTGCGTTTGCCGATTACGACAAT
The DNA here is from genome assembly GCA_017648425.1 of Clostridia bacterium. Classification (GTDB taxonomy): domain Bacteria; phylum Bacillota; class Clostridia; order Oscillospirales; family CAG-272; genus HGM12713. The sequence continues at coordinate 995 of JAGCJD010000156.1, forward strand.
GTCGGATTTTGCTATGACAGCGGTCACGAGCTGTGCTATAACAAGGGCAAGGATATGCTAAAAAAATACGGTTCTCGCCTTGTAGCAACTCATTTGAACGACAATCTCGGCGTCAGCCGAAGTGACGGTGAGATATTCTGGACTGACGACCTGCATCTCCTGCCGTTTGACGGAATAGCCGATTGGAGCAATATCACCAAACGATTGAGCGACCTTGAATTCAGCGGATTTCTTACGCTTGAGCTTGTAAAAAAGAGCAAGCCCGACCGTCACGAGAACGACAAATACCAAGTCATGCCCATGGAAGAATACCTTACCAAGGCATACGAATGCGCCTGCCGCATCGCAGATATGAAATCGCGCCATGACGCGGATAATTCTAAAAAATAATGCAAAAGCAAAGACCGCCGAGTATGCTCGGCGGTCTTTTTGTTCCCTGTCAATCCTCTATGGCAGCCTTTTGTGTTAAGATTTTATAGAAGTACGAGGTATCAAATTTTTCCTTACGGTCATAGGTATAAAGTCCGTTGGTCTCCTGCTCTACATCTGTAAGCTGAGTGTAGCAAAATCCCGTAATGTACGGATTGAACAGCAAAGCCTCGGTAAGCCCCTTAAAGCGTTCGAGAAACTCCTCCTCCGTTTTGGGCGCGTCACCATAGCCCCATGCGTCACCAAGTCCCGATGCCACATCCCACTTTATTCCGCCATACTCACTGATAAAGCGAGGAGAAATAGGATTTGGCAAACGCCAATCGTTAAAGAGAAGCTCTCCGTTGGCAACCGCCTCATAGCGTTTGCGGAAGCTTTCGGGATTTTGGTCATAATCGTGCCAGTCCATAATATCGGTTATATAATCAACATGCAGCCACCCCGATGCATCTATGATAGGACGCGTAGGATCAAGTCTGCGAGTAAGCTCAAAAACAGCGCGGATAAGGTCGTTATCCTGCTTTCCAAGACGCTGTGTTTCGTTAAACGGACACCAGCCGATAATAGACGGGTGATTTATATCCCTCTCTACTATCTCCGACCACTCGCTTATAAATCCCTTGTAAGCATCTCCGCTTTCTATAAGTCCAAAGCTTGCGTGCTCTCCCCACACCATATATCCAAGTCTGTCGCAGTGATACAAGAATAGCGGCTCAAAAACCTTTTGGTGCAGTCTTGCTCCGTTAAATCCGCACGCCATGGATCTTGTTATATCGTCAATAAGCTCTTGCTCTGTCTTCGCCGTACATATACCGTCAGGATAAAATCCCTGATCGAGAACAAGTCGCTGAAAAACCTTTTTGCCGTTGAGAACTATCGCTGTATCGTCAAGCGTAAGATCACGCATTCCAAAATAGCTCTTTACAATATCCTCACCCAAGCAAAGCTCAAGGTCGTAAAGCCCCCCGCTTCCAAGCTCCCATGTATGCAGCTCGGAGAGCATTATCGTAAGCTGAGCATTGCCAAACAAAACCTTGCCCGCCCCTTGTCCGACTTCCCTGCCGTTCCAATATGCCTTAGCCGTGAGAAGCGCTCCGTCTCTTGCCATAACGCGGGCGCTGATCGAAAGCGTTTTTGTATGATTATCAGTAGTAAACTTAACCTTGCTTATGTATTCCGCGGGCACGCTTTCAAGCCATACAGTCTGCCAAATTCCCGTAGTACGAGTGTAAAAGCATTCATAAGACTCGGGCTTGTCACTCTGCTTTCCCGAGGGCTGAGCGCAGGTCAAAAGATCGTCGTCAACGCTTATGACAATGGTATTCTCTCCCACCGTAAGCGCGCTTGTTATATCAACGCTGAATGAGGAATATCCACCGATATGCTTACCCATTTTTTGTCCGTTTACATATATACGGGTACAATAATCGCAAGCCCCGATATTCAGAATAACTCGCTTTGAATCCGAAAGCCATTCTTTGGAAATATCCACCTTTTTTAAGTACCAGACACGGCGACAGAACTCGGTATCGCCAATGCCCGAAAGAACGCTTTCCATACAAAAAGGCACTGTAATGCGCTCGGCAAGCGAACTCGCCTCATAAAGGCGTCTGTCAACGCCCGTAAGCTCCTTGTCTCTTTCGAATTGCCACTCGCCATTAAGGCTAACCCATTTGTCGCGAGCAAATTGCGGTCTTGGGTATTCAGGACGGGGTATACAATTGTTTATCATGGCGCGTTCCTCACATATTTTCAAGATTTAGATGTTTGTTGTCCTATAAGCTCGACCTAAAACAAAAAAGCTTATTCGTACATATATTATAGCATACCCCACTATAATATTCAAGTCCCTTTCGCTTAGTTTTTATGTTTTTTGCTGTTACTCGCAAGACATGGAAAGATCACTCGTTGCATTTATGGTAAAAAATCAAACATATAACACTATTTTCGCTTCAAAAAGCAGCAAAATGCAACAAATTTTATATATTAATTTTCAGCATATATTTTTTGATATAATATCGCATTAAATATAATAAGTAACCTTATAATTTTGCAAAATTCGACATATTTTTTGTATTTCCTAAGCAAGTAATTCAATAGACAAAATTCAAACAAGAGCAAGATTTTTCTTGCTCTTGTTTTGTTTTTATTAATTCAATTTTTTACAAAAGTCTTGCTGCCTGCTTGTCGCAAATCAGCGTTACATCAGGGTGTAAACGGAGAAATGACGCAGGACATTTGGGGGTGATCTTATCCGAAAGCATGCTCTTTACCGCCTCAGCTTTTCTTCCCTCGCTCGCAAGAATTATTATCTTTCTTGCCTTAAAAATGCTTTCAACGCCCATTGTCAACGCCTGCTTCGGCATTTCAGCCTCGCTTTCAAAATAGCGGGAATTCGCAAAAATTGTTTCGGGAGTGAGGTCTGTTATGTGAGTATAAGGCGCAAGCTCTTTGTCAGGCTCGTTAAATCCTATATGACCGTTCTGACCGATACCTAAGATTTGAAGGTCTATGCCACCCGCCTCATCTATCATTTTTTCATATCTCTCACATTCAGCCTCGGGATCATCTGTCATTCCGTTCGGCACGTGGGTTCGCTCTATATCAATATTAACCTTTGAGAAAAGGCGCTTATTCATAAAATACCGATAGCTTTGCTCGTTTTCAGGACTTATGGGATAATATTCGTCAAGATTAAATGTGGTAACACCCGAAAAATCTATCTCTCCCACCCGCTCCATTTCTATAAGATTTTCGTAAAGTCCAATGGGGGTTGAGCCCGTAGCAAGTCCAAGCACACAATTCGGCTTGATAGCTATCTGGCAAGCAACCAGCTTTGCGGCGCGTACAGACATTTCATTGTAATCTTCACATATTATAACTCTCATGGCAGGATCTCTTTAAATATATTTTGCAACTATCTTTTTCATTTCTTCAAGCTTACTCTCAATATCGGCAACAAGCTTGAACTGCGTCCTTGCGCGGTCAAGGTTATGTCCCTCGCGGTGGATCTTAAAGTAGGTGTCCCCGTTTAAATAATCTCCAAGGAATCTCATTCCGCACTCATAGGTAAGAAGCTTTGCGGAAAAGGGTAAAAGCTCAATTTCAGCAGGAGTAAGCTTATCGCCCACCTCTTCAAGAAAGCCCTTTGTAAACGCCTCGAAAAGTTCAAGGTCAAAGTATATCTTGTCAAGGTCGATCTCGTCCTCAGCGCCCGATGACGCGCCAAATCTGAGCGCATCGCCGTAGTCGTAAAGAAGCGAACCGGGCATGACCGTATCAAGGTCAATAACACAAACACCCTCTCCGCTGACAGCGTCAAGCATTACATTGTTGAGCTTGGTATCGTTGTGCGTAACACGAAGCGGAACTCTGCCGTCAGCTATCGCATCTACCACAACGCCTGTGTCAGCGTATCTTGCAAGAACAAAGTCTATCTCCTTTTGCACAGAAGCTGCTCTGCCCGCCGCATCGTCAGCGACCGCCTTTTTAAAGTCAGCAAAGCGCTTTGTAGTGTCGTGGAAGAACGGTATAGTTTCATACAGCTTTTCCGCGGGATAGTCGGCAAGCATGTTTTGAAATTTTCCAAATGCGCGCGCCGCCTGATAGAATTGCTCGGGAGCTTCAACTGCCTCATAGCTTACGGCATTTTCAATGTAATTATACATTCTAAAATAATTGCCGTCCTCTGTCTTATAAAAGCTATCTCCGTCCACAGTTTTTATAACGGTCAGCGTTTCTCTTTCGGGATCTCCGCCCTCGGCAATTATCTTTTTGCGCAAAAACTCGGTAACACCGAGAATATTGCTCATCACCTGCTCAGGATTCTTGAATATTGCATGATTGATGCGTTGAAGTATATACTTCGGCTCATCATCAACGATATATGTGTCGTTTATATGTCCGTTTCCATAGGACTCTACATTTACATGTATGGCAAATTTTCGAACAATATCTTCAAGCGTGTAACTCATATTTTTTCTCCTTACGCATATTTTATCACATTAATTGTATCATATACGGCAAAAAAATTATTTACAAAATCAGCTCAATTCTTTACAAAATCGGTCAAATGTGATATAATATAAAAAAAGGAGGGATCAAGCATGAGCCAGTCTATATACAAATCTACAAGATTGCGTGACGAAATAAGCATTTCCGAACTTGTAACACTGCACTAATTTGAGTTTTCAAAGGACTATCGCTTTGGCGGAGAAGCGCACGACTTTTGGGAGCTCGTATATGTTGACAGTGGCGAGCTTAGCGCCGTCACAAAAGAAAAAAGCCTGAGGCTTAAAGGCGGAGATATGCTATTTCACCGCCCAAACGAATGGCACTCCTTAGTAGCTGACGGCATCAATGCTTCAACTGCGATAATAATAAGCTTTTATTGCAGCTCTCCTGCGCTCAACCTAACAATCGACCGTGTTTTTAGGCTGGGAAACAGAGAGCGAGCC
>JAGCJD010000157.1 GCA_017648425.1 Clostridia bacterium
AATCAATCTCCCTACGCCGGCATTATCCGTATCAGGTTATAGGGTTTGGCTATTGCCATCTCAGCCATAAATGGGCACCCCCGATCTCTATGCGGTTTTCGCAGTGATTATATCACATATTTTCCTATATGTCAATAGTCTTGTCGAAAATTAATAATAATAATTCGCTCCGACAGATTTCATGGTTATTCCCTTAAGGCGTTCCTCGTCAACTACTATTTCTATCTTGTATTTTTCTACATAGCTGTCAAGCATATCGCTCCTGAGCTGTGTCATAAAGCTGTATGTTCCGTCCTCGGAAACAAAGAAATCGGCATTTTCCTCAGCGGCGTATCCACCCTCGGGCAGTTCGTACTTCATAACAATGTGTATTCCGTAATCGGATTCTATTCTGCGTATTTCTCCCGTGTTCATTTCAAACAATGCCTTGACGACCTCAGGGGAATCATAGTCACTGCTTCTCGTAAGGTAATATCCGCCCGGATATTGCGTCATTCCCTTATCCTCGCCGTATTGCTCAACAAGCTTATCAAACAGAGAAAATTCTCCCTCTCGCGCTTGCTCCTCCATTATCAGCTGTACCTTATCCGAAAGCCTTATATGCTCCTCGGTCGACAGCTCTGTGGTCAAAACATTTCCGTCTTTATCAAGTATGGGATTAGGATAGGTAGGAGCCTCGGTCGTTCCTGTTTCGTCATAGGAAATATGCTCATTTCCCTCCTCATCGGTATAAAACCACATCGTATATCCCTTGCTATCCTTTACGATCTCTCCATCAGCGTCTCTCTTGTTTTCCGCGCCAGTCCTGTTCTTATCATATGCAACGGTAAGTGATGAAAGGTCGCTATAATATATCGTATCTCCGTTTGCATCGGTCTGATATACGGGCTTTGTCGTAAAGAAGAAAATATGTCTGAACCTTACATAGTTCTCTTGATAGTATTTCTCATAATTTTCCGTAGAAATGAGTTCTCCGTCCACGCCAAAGAGATAGTCGCTCAGATATGCTATCTTAGCCTCCATGATATATGCCTCTCTCAATATCTTGTAGTTTGCGCCATATTCTGCAAGAATAGTGTTGAGCGTGTTCTTTGAGCCCTCTCCGTCCTCGTCAACAAGTCGTTGAAGCTCAGCGTCTATCTCGTCCATGGTTTCACTCGGAAGCTTGAGATCGAGCTCGTCAAAAAGATACAACGACGCAAGATATGTCTTTGCATTTTCAAGTACCATATCCGTATAATAATCGTCATATGTCTGACCTGTCGAAGCGTCCATTACAATATCCCAAAAGTTATCTTTAAGCGCCTGTGAGCCGAACGCGTACGATGATGAAAGCTTACCCTTCATTCTTGATAGCAGAAGCATATACATATTCACCGTCATGTCCGTGTTTTCAATTTCCATAAGCTTTTTGCCTCTTGAAGAACAGCCCGTGAGGCACATGACGATAAGTAAGCATGAAAGTGTAAGCATCAATATCCTTTTAAACAACATTTTCATCTTTCATTTCCTTTCAAACATTTTCATTTTCTTTAACTATTTCGCTATATCTTTCAAAAAGTCTTAACAGTAGTTCAGGAACTTTATCTCCCGACTGCTTTTTAAAATTAACACTCGGGCTGTCCCCTCCGCCAAGTCGCAGACGCCCCTTGAATTCATTTGACAGCTCATGCCATACAATATAATCTACTGACGAGCATTTTATTTTGACAACAGACTGCTCCTCTATTATTGAAGTAATACCGCATTTTTGAGCGAGCGAGCGAAGCTGAGCTACGGTCAAAAGATTGGTTACGCTTTTAGGAGCTTCTCCGTATCTGTCCATAAGCTCGTCTAAAACATCTTCTCTGTCCTCCTCACACTCAATGGCGGCTATCTTTTTATAAAGTCCCATTCTTTGCGCGGAATTACCGACATATTTTTCGGGTATATAAGCATCGCACTTGATCGTAACGGTGCATTCTGCTCTTGGGGGGATTTTTTCTCCCTTTTCTTCAAGCACTGCCTCGTTGAGAAGCCTTATATAGAGCTCGTATCCAACTGCATCAAGATGTCCATGCTGCTCCGAACCAAGCAAATTGCCAGCGCCTCTTATTTCAAGATCTCGTATCGCTATCTTAAATCCCGCTCCGAACTCCGCGTAATCTCTTATTGCTTCAAGTCTCTTGGTAGCTACCTCATTTACTGTCTTATCCCTCGGATAGGTAAAATAAGCATACGCGCGTCTTGCGCTGCGTCCAACTCGACCTCTTATTTGATGTAGCTGTGAGAGCCCCAGCCTTTGAGAATTTTCAACTATAAGCGTATTCGCATTAGGAACATCAACGCCCGTTTCTATTATGGTGGTACAAACGAGTATATCTATCTCGCCCTTTATCATGTCCTCCCAAATATCTTCAAGACGCTCCTTATCCATTTTTCCGTGCGCTACTGTTATCCGCGCCTCGGGTATTGCGCGTGAAAGCCTTGCGGCACAGCCGTCTATACTTTCAACGATATTATATAAATAGAACACCTGTCCGCCGCGTCTGAGTTCCCTGCGTATCGCCTCGATAACAATAAGCTCATCATGCTCTAAAACATATGTTTGTACGGGCAATCTGTCACCAGGAGCTTCATCAAGCACGGAAATATCTCTTATTCCTCCAAGCGCCATATTAAGCGTTCTCGGAATAGGTGTTGCCGTAAGCGTCAGCACATCAATATTTCCCGCCATTTGCTTTAAGCGTTCTTTATGTGTAACTCCAAATCTCTGCTCCTCGTCAACTATCAAAAGTCCAAGATCCTTGAATTCTACATTTTTTGATATAAGACTGTGAGTACCGATTATTATATCTGTATTTCCGTTTTTGAGATTTCTTATGGACTGGGATTGTTGCTTTGCTGTTCTAAAACGAGATATCATATCCACGGTTACGGGAGATGTCCTCATTCTTGTACAAAATGTCTGATAATGCTGAAGCGCCAGAATAGTGGTAGGAACAAGCACAGCGACCTGCTTTCCTCCTAAAACCGCCTTGTATGCAGCTCTCATGGCTACCTCGGTCTTTCCAAAGCCTACATCACCGCAAAGCAATCTATCCATGGGAACAGATGACATCATATCCTTTTTAATATCCTCTATCGCATCAAGCTGTCCTTCTGTTTCCTCAAATTCAAACGCCGCTTCAAAATCCGCCTGCATATCATCATCGGGTGGAAATGCGTGTCCCGGGCGACGACTTCTTTCTGCGTAAAGCAAAATCAGTTCCTTTGCAATATCCTTTACTGCGGATTTTGCCTTTGCCTTTGCGCGCCCCCACTCGTTTCCTCCGAATTTTGAAAGCTTTACAAGTCCGTCATCGGCGTGCGCTCCTATATATTTTGATACCATATCAAGCTTGTCGACAGGCAAGAACAGTCTGTCACTGCCCGCATAACGAATATTGATATAGTCTCTGCTTACTCCGTCAACGGTTAGATTTTCTATTCCCATATACTGACCTATGCCGTGATTTTCGTGAACGACATAATCACCAATTTCAAGATCATTATATGAAAGTATAGCCTCCGTTCCGCTCCTCTTTTTCTTTTTCTTTTTTATTACCCCTCCCGCATTAAGCATACCTGAGCGATTCTCGGGGCATATTGTAAGAATTGCAATTTTGGGCGTGGTCAGTTCAAAGCCTCTTACATGCTCCTTCCAGCGCACGAGAACGATATTGGCGGGAAGATCTTTGAGGGAATATTCGCCCTCGGCTGCCTCGGGGATCGCATTTATCCCTCTCTCGCAAAGCATCTCGCAAAGATTTCTTGCCGAAGCCTCGTTTTCAGCCGTTACGATTATTTTATAGCCCGTCTTACGGTATCCGCTTATATCCTCGCATAAAAGATCAAGATTTTCACAATACGAAACCATGTGTTTGCTCTTAAAATTGAACATTCCTCCAAGTCTTTTACCTGAAAGTCCCTGCCCAAGCGACTCAAAATAAATGACCACCGATCTATCCAAAAAGTTCTCAAAATACGGTTGCCTATGTGAATAGTCCATATACTTTGGGGCTATTGTTCCACCTTCAAGTAGCTCCTCAACCGTTTGGTCAATATGCCACTCGGAAGCCTTTATTCTGTCAACACACGATGATATTCCCTTGACGAACACTGTGCTCTGCTTGGAAAAGTAATCCAACAGACACGCTCTCTCGGGGTATATCAAAGAAATATATTTATCAAGAAAATTAAGCTCACTTCCGCTCTCTATTGAAAGGAGCTCGCCTTTCATCTCAGAGATCGCTCTTTCGTCCTTGCTTTTTTTGAGCCATGCTTCAATAGTATTTCTAAGCTCCAAACGCTTGCTGTCATCTATAAGTATTTCTCTGGCGGGATAAAATTCCACTCTATTGAGCGCAGCAGTCATTCTCTGAGTTTCGGGATCGAATATCTCCATTCTGTCTATCTCATCACCAAAAAGCTCAATTCTGAACGGTTTACGGTCTATGATAACATTATTATCGACATCGTAAAACTTAGCGCTTGACGGATAGACATCTATAATTCCACCCCTTTGCGCAAATTGTCCCGCGCCATCAACAAGCTCTGTGCGTACATATCCAGCATTGACAAGAGTTCTTGCAAGCTGATACGGATCAATAGTGCTTTTATTAAAATCAATGACACAAGTATTTGCTATCAATTTATCGGCTGGCATAGTATATCCTATCGCCGCATCGGGCGTTGTTATAACGGCGTCATAAGCTCCGTCAAGAATTCCAGACAGCACACAAAGCCTCTCATGCTCGTACTCATGGGAGGCGGTAATATTATAAAATGTCAGATCTCTGCCCATATATATGGCAGCATTGATACCGAACTGTGAGAGAAACGCCTTATATCTTACGCATTCCTTTTCCTCGGCACATACTATAAGCGCAGGCCCGTTACTAAGCCCTCTTATATCCTCAATGAGCGAGGCGAAGCAAGCCTCCGTAGCATTATCACAAAGTCCTGTGACTGCGAGCGGTAAGGCTCTGTTTGCTTTTTTACAATCGCAGATAGCCTTTAAAAGCTGCTTGTATTCACTGTCGGTTCGTACAGAATCGGTTATTATATTCATTAAAATGCCTTTCCGTTATTTGGTATTACAGATCTGCATTGCTCCTTCAATATCTCCAACAATAATTTTTGCAATGCCATCAAGAGCTTTCCCGTAAAGCCCTCCAAGCACCTGCTTTTCCTCATTTCCAAAGTTTGAGAGCACCCAATCCTTCATATCATAATCAGGATGAGGCTTCTTTCCAACTCCTATGCGTATGCGAGGAATATTGTCCGTACCCAGAGCGTCTATTATATTGTTCAACCCTTTTTGTCCGCCCGCACTTCCGCTTTTCCTGACACGCAATCTTCCTACATCAAGATTTACATCATCGGAAATAACTATCACATTTTCAGGCGGGATCTTATAAAATCTTGCAGCCTCTCCTACTGCTTCTCCCCAGAGATTCATATAGGTCTGTGGCTTCATTAAAAGAACGCCCGTCCCATTTATATCAACGACCGCAGTAAGGGCGCGAAATTTGGCTCTGTCGATCTTTACATTATATTTTTCTGAAATATAATCAACGCACATAAATCCCGCGTTATGTCTTGTTCCCTCGTATTCTTTTCCGGGATTTCCAAGACCTGCTACTATATATTTTACAGGCGTGCTTTTTTGATTGTCAGATGTGGATATCTGCTTGAATAAATCAAATATGTTTGCCATTATCATTCCCCTTAAAATGTAAATTGTACTCCAATCTATAATTATATTACACGAAAGTCAAAAAATCAATTGGTAATAAGCTTTTTTATGCTTGTTCACAAAAAATTTACATTATACCTCCTCTGTAATTTTAAAAAGCGTGTAGAAAATAAATCCAATATATGTTATAATATTGTAGTTGCGGGGTGTTCATTCACCTTGTGACCTTAATATTGTCAAAATTTTATTTTATGGAGGTATTTTCCTATGGCAAAAAAGTATTGCTATCTCTTCTCCGAGGGTAACGCAAGCATGCGTGAGATCCTTGGCGGTAAGGGCGCAAACCTTGCAGAGATGACCAACATAGGTCTTCCTGTTCCCCAGGGCTTCACAATTTCTACCGAAGCCTGCACACAGTACTATGAGGACGGCCGTCAGATCAATGACGA
>JAGCJD010000158.1 GCA_017648425.1 Clostridia bacterium
CAGTCAAGCCCAATGCAGGACTTCCCGTAAGCGTTGACGGAAGAACGGCTTACAATGTTATGCCCGAGGAATTCTCCAAAGATGTTCTGGAAATGGTAAAAATGGGCGCTCGTGTAGTTGGCGGCTGCTGCGGAACTACTCCCGAATATATTTCGGAGCTTGTAGATGTTTGAAGAGAAGTAGATGTAAAGCCCATTCAAAAAAAGAACATTACGGTCGTAAGCTCTTATACCCACGCGGTGGAATTCGACAAGCTTCCCATACTCATAGGGGAGCGTATAAACCCCACGGGCAAGCGAAAGCTCAAAGAGGCGCTGCGAAGCTTTGACCTTGACTATATCCTTGAAGAGGGAATAGGTCAGGCAGACAGAGGCGCTCATGTGCTTGATGTCAATGTTGGATTGCCCGAGATAAACGAAACGCAAATGCTCACTCGTGTCGTGTGTGAGCTTCAAGCAGTGTGCGACCTGCCGTTGCAGATAGATACTGCCGATGCTGACGCCATGGAGGCATCTCTCCGCAGATACAACGGTAAGGCGATGATAAATTCTGTAAACGGCAAAAAAGAGAGCATGAGCGCCGTGTTCCCGCTCGTTAAGAAATACGGCGGGGTAGTGGTGGCTCTTACGCTTGACGAGAACGGAATTCCCGAGAGCGCGGAGGGCAGAATAGAGATAGCCGAGCGCATACTTTCCATTGCAGCTGAATACGGAATAGACAAAAAGGATATTATATTCGATCCGCTTGCCATGACGGTGAGCGCAGATCCCCGCGCGGCAATAGAAACGCTCTGCGCTGTCAGAAAGCTTACGGATATGGGCTGTAAGACATCGCTCGGAGTATCCAATGTGTCGTTTGGACTTCCTACCAGAGAGTGGGTGAATTCCACATTCTTTGCCATGGCTATGCAAAACGGACTTTCGGCGGCTATAATGAACCCATATTCTGTAGAAATGAAAAAGGCGTGGCACACATTCCGCGCGCTCGCTATGCTGGACGAGAACTGCGCGGATTACATCGCATTTTCGTCAAGCGTGTCGGAGGTCGCTCCTACACACACAGAGAACAGAGCACAGGCACACGCAGAGGAATTCGCGAGCGAGTTTCAAGGCGCGATAATAAAGGGACTTACTGCAAGAGCCGGTGAGATAGCGCTCGGTCTTTTGGATAATGGCGTTGAGCCGCTGTCGCTTGTTGAAAACGAGATAATCCCCGCGCTTGATCGCGTAGGTAAGGGCTTTGAGGAAAAGACTGTATATCTGCCGTCACTTCTTATGAGCGCTGAGGCGGCAAAGGCGGCGTTTGCTGAAATAAAGAAAAAAATGTCGGGGGAGACCGAGGGTGAGAACGAAAAGGCAAAGATAGTACTTGCAACCGTTCACGGAGATATACACGACATAGGCAAGAACATAGTTCGTCTGTTGCTTGAAAATTACGGATTTGGAGTTATCGACCTCGGACGCGATGTGCCACCCGAGGATATAGTACAGAGCGCTTTGACATCGGGGGCTCGACTTGTTGGGTTGAGCGCTCTTATGACTACTACCGTTCCTGCTATGGAGCAGACGATAAAGCTACTGAGAGAGCGCGCGCCCGAATGCAAGGTCATAGTCGGCGGAGCCGTGCTTAACGCTGAATACGCGGAGCGTATAGGCGCTGATGCTTATTGCAAGGACGCCATGCAGGCGGTAAGATACGCAGAAGCTTTTTTTAAAGGAGAATAAATAATGTTAAAACGATTTATATCGTATTATAAGCCTCATAAGGTCGTTTTTATATTTGATATGCTTGCCGCGCTCGCGGTGGCTCTTGTGGGAATAGTCTATCCTATCGTAACAAGAACAATGCTCAATGACCTTATACCGAATAAGAATTACCGAATGGTGCTCATATTCGGTCTGTCGCTTCTCGCACTCTATATCGTGCGAATGCTGCTTAATTATTTTATTCAGTATTACGGTCATGTAATGGGCGTGCGTATGCAGGCGCAAATGAGATCGGATATGTTCCGCCATCTCGAAAAGCTGCCTTACAGCTTTTACGATAACAACGAAACGGGAAAGATAATGTCCCGAATGACCTCTGACCTTTGGGAAATAAGCGAGCTTGCGCACCACGGACCTGAAAACCTGCTTATATCAAGCGTTTCGGTCGTGCTTTCCTTTGCTTATCTTTCTTCAATAAACATATGGCTTACGCTTATAATTTTCGCATGCGTTCCGTTTTTGATTCTTATCGCTGTTCTGCTTCGCAAAAAAATGCGAAACGCTTTTATGGAAAGCAGAAAATCGGTTGCCGAAATAAACGCCTCGGTAGAAAGCAGTATTTCGGGCATACGCGTGACAAAGGCTTTTGACAACGCGAAAAAGGAGGAGGAAAAATTCGAGGTCGGCAATCATCATTTCATGTCGGCAAGGGACGAGGCTTATAAGGCGATGGGACGCTTTCATTCAATGACGGCGTTCATTACGGACATATTCAATGTGGTCGTTCTTATAGCGGGAGGATTTTTCTTATATAACGGCGCTATCGGATTTGGAGATTATTCCGCGTTTATAGTTTCGGTAAACCTCTTTATCTCGCCCGTTATGACGCTTATCAATTTTATGGAGCAATACCAGAACGGTGTTACGGGCTTTGAAAGATTTTGCGAGATAATGGACGAGCAGCCAGAGGCTGACAGGGCTGATGCCATTGATGTGGACAAGGTTGAGGGTAAGATAGAATTCAAGGGAGTTGTCTATTCCTATGACGACCACAAAGATGTGCTGAATGGCATTGACCTTTCGGTGGAAAAGGGAAAGAAATTTGCTCTTGTAGGTCCTTCGGGTGGCGGAAAGACTACTATCTGTCACCTTATTCCGAACTTTTACGAGATAGAAACGGGAGATATATTGATAGATGGAAGGTCTATTTCAAGTATAACAAAAAGCTCACTTAGGCGTAATATCGGTATAGTTCAGCAGGATATATACCTCTTTAATTCAAGTATAAGGGACAACATTCTTTACGGAAGACTTGACGCGACTGATGAGGAGGTCATTGAGGCGGCAAAGCGCGCAAATATTCACGACTATATAATGACGCTTGAACATGGGTATGATACTCAGATAGGAGAGCGTGGTGTTCGCTTGTCGGGCGGACAGAAGCAAAGGCTTTCTATCGCGCGTGTTTTTCTTAAAAATCCGCCGATACTTATTCTTGACGAGGCAACGAGCGCGCTTGACAATACGACTGAGATATACATTCAGCAGTCGCTTGACGAGCTTTGCGTGGGAAGAACGACTATCGTGGTAGCCCACCGTCTGTCAACTATAAAGAACGCTGATGAGATAGCCGTTGTTCGTGACGGAAAAATAACTGAGCAGGGAACTCACGATGAGCTTCTGGCGCTTGACGGAGAATACGCGGAGCTTTACAGATTGCAATTCAGGGAGCAGGAAAAATAAGCTCGGAGCTTGTAGGTTACCGTGGACTTTTACAAAAAAACACTGAAAGAACACAAAACCAACAAAATAAACACCGAACGTTACTAAATATTTACAAATAGTCTATTGTATTTTACTTAAAATTGTTATATGATTATTTGGTATATGTGTTAAGAGAGGAAAATATCTGTGTTTGGATATGTAAAGGTAAGCAGCGCAGAGCTGAGAGTAAGGGAGCACGAGATATACAAGGGCGCTTATTGCGGACTTTGCCGTTCAATGGGTAAATGCACGGGACAGTGCTCGCGAATGTCGCTCAGCTATGATTTTGCGTTCCTCGTAATGCTAAGACTTGCTCTGTCGGATACTAAGGTCAGCTTTTCTCAAAAGCGTTGTATTGCGCATCCGCTTAAAAAGAGAAATGTAATGAATTCAAACGACCAGCTTGATGCGTGCGCTTACGCCGCTTCGATACTCGGTTACCACAAGATACGCGATGACCTTTGTGACGAGAGGGGATTTAAACGGTTCAAGGCAAGGCTTTATTATCCGTTTGTTAAGAGTTGGAGAAGACGGTCGTTAAAGGCGGGATATGCCGAGCTTGACAAGAAAGTTGAGGAGCTGCTGCTTGAACTTTCCGAGCTTGAAAAAAGAAAGCTGCCAAGCGTTGACGAGCCTGCTTCTATATTCGGTCAGATACTTTCGGAGATAACCTCGTTCGGGCTTACGGGCACGGAGGAGAGGATAGCGAGAGAGCTTGGACGGTGTGTTGGCAAATGGATATACATAGTCGATGCGCTTGATGACTGTGTTGAAGATAAGGAAAGGGAAAGATACAATCCGTTTTTGTTGCTTTACGGCGGACGCGTTCCCGAAAAGTCGGAGCTTGAAAGCATTGCTAACGCCATAAAGCTGGAATTGCTCGCGGCTGAGGCGGCTATGGACCTTCTTGAAACTGACAAAGAGCCTATCCGTAATATAATTGAAAATATACTTTATCTTGGTATGCCCGAGACCGTCAG
>JAGCJD010000159.1 GCA_017648425.1 Clostridia bacterium
GCTCATAATCAAAGCTATCCTCACGAATACATACTGAAATACCGTCGTCATAATTTTGGCAGTGTGACGAGCCCATACACCGTAAAGAAGAATATGCACATATTTGATTTTTAAAAAATTTGCACTTAAATTTGCTTCTACGATGATCTCCCTGTTTCATGGTGTCGCCAGTCGTAATGGTAGACGCACCTTCAACAAATCCCTTAATTGTGTCTTTCATTATCTTTCTACCTTATTGTTTTTTGCGGTTTTGCAAGATGCAATTAGCATAACACGAATGGCGGCACATTTGTCCGATAAAGTTTTATATTGCTGACCGTCTATATAATTCGTTCTGTGTAAAAGCTCAAGCCAATAGCCTGTCTCACTTGCTTCTTTGAGCGCAATTTCAAGTTTGGATATAAAATCTTTTTTGCCCTGCGCATATTGTGCTTCGTGTATATTCGCACCGATTGAGGTACCGCTTCTGCCAATTTGGTTGGCAATAATTGTTTCGTGGTTGGATTTCAGATATTTAACAAGGTTGATAATATCAACGGAAAAATCCATTGACATTTCACGAAGTTTGGATTCTGCCATAGTAACACCTCTCTTTCGCCTATATTATAGCATAAATTTGATAGCTTGTAAACAGTGATGTTTGCCCTTGTGGGCAAGTGATGTAGTGCTATCGCGCAGTGATGTATTGCGCCGATGGCGCAAAGTGATGTGATGTGTTCCTTCCTCACGCGCCGCGGCGCACTTCACTTGGCGAAGCCGTCATCACGCACGAAGTGCGCATCACGTTCCGCTTGCGGAACACATCGTTCCAAAAACGAAAAAGCAGTCCAATGGACTGCTTTCGTTTTTGGTTGCGGAGGTGGGATTTGAACCTCACGACCTCCGGGTTATGAGCCCGACGAGCTACCAAGCTGCTCTACTCCGCGATATAAAATTTTTAACCGTGTGGTGCCGGTGACCGGGGTCGAACCGGTACGATACTTTCGTATCACGGGATTTTAAGTCCCGGGCGTCTGCCTATTCCGCCACACCGGCGTTACAGTTCCCTTTCGGTTACTTTCAGTATTATATCACACTTACCTTTATTTGTCAACCCTTTTTTGAATTTCCTTCAAAAACTTTTAGACAAAATTCGCATAAATCAACCGCATAGCATTTTTTGCCATGCGGTTGATTAAAAATCATAAACAATTTCTGCAAGCTTTCTTTGACTGCTTTCTTTTTCAAAAGAAATCGCTTTTTACATTATATGTACAAATCAATTTTTTTGGAAGTTTTCTTTGCTTACTTTCTTTTTCAAAAGCCTCTCCAATCACTTCACGCACAAACCAATTTTCTGCAAGTTTTCTTTGCCTACTTTCTTTTTCAAAAGAAAGTAGGTTAGACACGGAACATCATATCGCCATAGGTAGGCAACGGCCAATATTCGGAAGCCGTAAGCGGCTCCATTGCATCAACATCCTCGCGAAGCTGCTCCATAGCGGGAAGCACCTTTTTGCAGTAAGCATCGGCGCGCTCTATTGCATCGTAAATAGCCGCCGCATCAGCCTCAGCTGCTTTAAGCGCCTCCACATCGCGGTAAGTTTTGGCATTAAGAGCGGAGAGCTTAGCCATTATGCTCTTTTCAACGGAGCAATCAATGTCAGCAAGCACGGCAACCTTAGCCGCCGCTGCTGACGCGAGGTCGGAAACATAGGAATTCACCGCGGGAATAATATCGCGCAACGCCATTTCTATCATGGTCAACGCCTCGATGTTGATTATTTTAGAATAATTCTCAAAATATATTTCCTTACGGGAATTCATTTCGATTTCATTCATAACACCGTGATCCGTAAAGAGCTTAACATTCTTTTCAAGGTCAAACTGCTTGTAAGCGTCAACCGATGTTTTAAGGTTGAGAAGGCCTCTGCGCTCAGCCTCCTTTTCCCACTCCTCGGAATAACCGTTTCCGTCAAATATAATACGCATATGCTTAGCAAATGTGTCTTTAAGAAGCTTCGCCACAGCCTCGTCAAAATTCTCGGCATTTTCCAAAGCGTCAGCAAACTGCTTAAAGCTCTCGGCGACCGCCGTGTTAAGTACGATGTTCGGCATAGCTATGTTCTGTGACGAGCCAAGCATTCTGAATTCAAACTTGTTACCTGTAAAGGCAAGAGGAGAAGTTCTGTTTCTGTCGGTCGTATCCTTGCGGAAAGTAGGAACGGCAGGAATACCAAGATCCATAATACCCGCCTTTACAGCCTTGTAAGCAGTACCGTCAACGATAGACCTAATTATCTCCTCAAGCTCCTCGCCCACGAAGATAGAAACTATTGCGGGCGGCGCCTCGTGGGTACCCAAGCGGTGATCGTTTCCTGCGTGAGCAACAGAAATACGCAAAAGATCCTGATAGTCGTCAACCGCCTTAACGATAGCGGCAAGTATCAGCAAGAACTTAACATTCTCCGCGGGTGTTTTTCCGGGATCCAAAAGATTTTTGCCCATATCCGTAGAGATAGACCAGTTGTTGTGCTTACCAGAGCCGTTCACACCCTTGTATGGCTTTTCGTGCAAAAGGCAAACAAGTCCGTGCTTTTCGGCGATCTTCTTCATATACTCCATTATAAGAAGATTGTGATCGACCGCCATGTTCGTAGTTTCAAAAATAGGAGCAAGCTCGTGCTGCGCGGGAGCAGCCTCGTTGTGCTTGGTCTTTGAATTTATACCCAATCTCCAAAGCTCCTCGTCAAGATCCGCCATATAAGCGCTTATGCGTGTCTTGAGAGGGCCAAAGTAGTGATCCTCAAGTTCCTGACCCTTGGGAGCGGGAGCGCCGAATAGCGTCCTTCCCGTATAGATAAGGTCTTTTCTCTTGTCGTAAATTTCCTTATCGATAATGAAATATTCCTGCTCAGCTCCAATGGTGTTGTTAAGTCGCTTGCATGTAGTGTCCCCAAAAAGCCTAAGAATTCTCAAGCCCTGAGTGCTTATTGCGTCCATTGAACGCAA
This sequence comes from Clostridia bacterium, assembly GCA_017648425.1. Taxonomy (GTDB): domain Bacteria; phylum Bacillota; class Clostridia; order Oscillospirales; family CAG-272; genus HGM12713. Next base: position 2,992 of record JAGCJD010000159.1, read on the forward strand.
AAGCGGTGTTTTTGTGTCAAGAGCCTCACCGGTATAAGAGCAGAACGCAGTGGGAATATAAAGCGTACCGTCCTTAACGAACGCAAATGAAGCAGGGTCCCACGCCGTGTATCCTCTCGCCTCAAATGTAGCGCGAAGACCGCCCGAGGGGAAGGACGAAGCGTCCGACTCACCCTTGATAAGCTCCTTTCCGGAGAACTCCATAACCACCTTACAGCTTCCAACGGGAGAAATAAACGAATCGTGCTTTTCAGCGGTAACACCAGTCAAGGGCTGGAACCAGTGCGTGTAGTGAGTAGCGCCCTTTTCGATAGCCCAATCCTTCATGGCGTTTGCAACAACATCGGCAATGGAAGCATCTATCGTTCTTCCCGTTGCTATCGTCTTGGTAAGAGATTTATATACCTGAACAGGCAATCTCTCCCTCATCACCTCATCGTTAAAAACCATACATCCAAAAATGGAAGGAATATTCTTTGTCATAAAAATTTGTCCTCTTCGAATTATGTGTTGAATTAAAATTATCTCTGCACTCTGCCAGAGCCGTCACCGCCCGCAAGCTTCTCTACCTCGGAAACGCTTACTCTGTTGTAGTCACCCTCAATCGAATGTTTAAGAGCCGATGCGGCAACCGCAAAATTCACCGCAGACTGAGGATCCTTGCCCGAAAGAAGCGCGTATATAAGTCCCGCTCCAAAGCTGTCGCCACCGCCAACACGGTCAACTATATACAAATGATATGTTCTTGAAAAATAATAATCGTTGCCGTCATAAAGCATCGCCGCCCAGTCGTTGTCATTTGCGGAAATTGACGAACGCAGAGTAATAGCAACCTTTTCAAATCCAAATGTATCAGCAAGTTGCTTTGCCACCGACTTGTAACCCTCGTGGTCAAGCTTTCCACCGTGAATATCCGTGTTTTCAGCCTCAATTCCGAACACATCCTTGGCGTCCTCCTCGTTGGCAATACAAACATCAACATATTTGCAAAGCTCGCTCATAGCGGCTCTCGCCTCAGCTCTCGTCCAGAGCTTTCCGCGGTAGTTAAGGTCGCAGGATATCTTTACTCCCCTCTCCTTAGCCGCAATACATGCCTGCTTGCATATCTCAACAAGATCTCCGCCCAATGCAGGAGTAATTCCCGTAAAGTGGAACCAGTCAGCTCCGTCAAAAATATCATTCCAAACAAAATCCGAAGGCTTTGCCTCAGCTATTGCGGAATGCGCTCTATCGTAAATACATACCGAACCTCTCTGTGAAGCTCCCTTTTCAAGGTAATATATACCAACTCTGTCGCCACCCCTTACTATTTTGGAGGTATCAACGCCAAAATAACGCAAGGAAGAAACAGCCGCCTCTCCTATGGCGTGCTTGGGAAGCTTTGTAACATATGCGCTGTCCAAGCCGAAATTCGCCAAAGACACGGCAACATTAGCCTCTCCTCCGCCAAAAGTCGCCTGCATCTGATCATTCTGAAAAAATCTGTAATATCCATTAGGGGCAAGTCTTAGCATAAGCTCGCCAAAAGTTACTGTTTTCATTATACAACAATCTCCTTATAAAATAAATAAAAATATGTATCAAAGAGCTTCAAGGAAACTCCTTAATGCGTTGGCAATATAGCCATGACCTTCGTCATTGAAATGCAAGCCATCCTCTGCAAATCTTTCAAGATCATCTTGCTTGTTGGGGTCTATTCCCAAATTTTCAAACATATCAAGCACGGGAATATCGAATTGCTTTGCCGTTTCCTTTATAACATCACAATAGAAATTAAGCGGCATAGCATCGGATATTTTAGTGTGATAATCCGCTGCCATTTCATCTCCAATACGGTGTGCAGGCGTCATGAAAACAATAGTCTTTCCTGAAAACTCTGTTTTAAGTAAATTCATCAAAAACCAAACGCCGCCGCAATATGTTGCAGGTGTGCGATCGCCAATGCTTCCAATGGGAGCATCGCCGTGGCCGTAATCGTTAGTTCCGCCAAAAACGACTATAATATCGGCAGAGCGGTCAATTGTATATGCTCTTCCGCAAAAATTAAGGTCGTAAACTACTCTTTCACTTGGAACAAATTGGTGAGCGATACGCGTACCACCAATTCCGTAATTGTAAACAGCCTTCAAGTCGCAGTCCTTTTTTAACCTATTGTAATATCGGTTGTTTTCACGGTCATTGACACCGCACCCCTCTGTAATGCTGTCACCTAAAAAAGCTACTATCTTTCCCTTTAATTCCATAATATCAACTCTTTACCTTGGCAACTGCCGCCTTTGTCCTAACTCTTATCTCATCGGGAGTTCCCTTCATCATCCAGCTTCCGCCACAAGCAACTATCTTGTCAAACGCCAGATATTCAAGAACATTGTCCTCGGAAATTCCACCGGTAGGCAAAAATGTTATCTGCGGGAACGGAGCGGAAAGCGCCTTAATTGTAGCAAGTCCGCCATAGTTCGAGCATGGGAAGAATTTTACCGTTTCAATCCCGTATGAAATAGCCGTAATTATCTCCGTGGGAGTTACGCAGCCGGGCAGATAAAGAACGCCTCTTGCTCTGCATACCTCAGCCACCTCCGCAGAAAATCCGGGACCCACTATAAAGCGCGCTCCCGCGTCAATAGCGCTGTTGCACTGCTGTGCATTGATAACAGTACCCGCGCCGATAAGCATCTCGGGAAATTTTTCACAAGCAAGCTTGATAGCATCTGCCGCGCAAGCTGTCCTGAAAGTTATCTCCGCCACGGGAAGTCCACCCTCACACAATGCTCGCAATGTAGGCTCAGCATCAGCAAGCTCCTTTATAACAACCACAGGAACTATTTTAAGCTCCTTTATTTTTTCCATAAGCTCCATCATCATTCCTCCTCAATCATGGGTATCTTCATAATGCTTCTCAGCTCATCTCTGTCAAGGAAAGGCGCAAGATCCTCAAGCGGAGGACTTACAAGATTTCCGTTGGCAAGTCGCTTGGTAGCGCTCTTGGGCTCAAAGAACTGAGTAGGATCTACAAACACCTCAGCAATAAACGCGCCATCTGCTCCGAACGCCGTATCAAGCAATTCATCTATCTCATCGTTAGTTCTACAAGCGGCATAAGGATAGCCGTAAGCAAACGCGAGCTTTTCAAGCGATGGGAATGAAAGATCTCCGCTCTCAGGTCCAATACCAACCTTGGTATGATCTCCAAAGAGGTTTGTCTGCGTCTGTCTTATCGAATGGTATCCGTCATTGTTTATAACGAATATCTTTATCGGCAAACGGTTTGTAATAATAGTTTGGAGCTCCTGCAAATTCATCTGTATGCTTCCGTCGCCCGAAAGACATACTATCTCGCTGTTTCCAAGAGAAACACAAACGCCGATAGCCGCAGGTAGATCGTAACCCATAGAAGCTATTGCGGAATTTATAATAAATCTCTGGTCATTCTTTATCGTGTAAGCGTGGCTTCCGACAACGCACGCCGTACCATTTCCTACTACCGTGGTGTAACCCTCAGGAAGACGATCGGAAAGCTTTTTTACAAACGCATAAGGATTGGTAAGCCCCTTCGCGTCATAATGCCTTTGTAGTACGACAGGATAATCGCGTTTCCAATCACGGCAGGTCTGTTGCCAACCGTTTTCGGGGAAAAGCGTTCCGCGAGAGGGTAATCTGCCGTTTAGCTTGTCAAGAAAATCTTTGGCATCTGCGTGTATGGGAAGCTCCACATGAAGCGTTGGCTTTTTAAGCTCCTCAGCGTCAACATCAACCATAATAACGAACGCCTCTCTTGCCCAGGTCTTCCAGCTATATCCAACCTGACGAATGGAAAGTCTGTTACCTACCGCAAGCACGAGGTCTGCGTTCTGAACGGCAAAGTTGCCCGCTCTATCGCCCATAATACCGCCTCTGCCAACATACATTTCATCATCGTCAGCCATCATATCTATGTTGTCCCAGCCTGTAACGACGGGAATATTCAACCTCTTGACAGCGGTTTTAAAGGCATCGAACGCTCCCGCAAGTCTTATACCGTTACCGGCATAAAACACAGGTCTTTTCGCATTTTTTATTTTTTCTATAACCGTATCTATTACCTCGTTGCTAACAAGCGGAGCTCGGTCGTCCTGCTCGCTTTCAGGAACGAAATGGATAAGATCGTCAGTGTCTATAAAGCAGCCCTGAAAATTGACGGGAATATCTATCCAGCAAGGCCCTGGTCTGCCATGAGTTGCAAGGTACAAGGACTTTTCAAGAGCGTAAGCTATACGCTTCGGGTCCTCTATCATTTCGCAGTATTTGGTCATACACTCAACCGAGCGAGTAATATCGAATTCCTGATCTCCTCCCGCTCTTATATTAAGTCCCATTCCGCGCTTTGATGTGTCGTAACGCACCTGACCGGAAATAACGAGCATGGGGATAGAATCAAGCCAACCGCCAACAACACCCGTAATAGCGTTAGTTCCACCGGGGCCTGTTGTAACGCAAACCGCCGCAATGCGATTGTTTATCCTCGCATACGCCTCAGCTGCAATGGCGCAAGCCTGCTCATGGTGATTGTATATGCTTTTAAGACCATCTTTATGTCCTAGAGCGTCATTCAAATGCATGGCGCCGCCACCCGTTACCGTAAAGCAATCGGTTATTCCGTTATTCACCAAAAAGTCAGCAACATAATCCGCAAGACGAATTTTCATAAAAATACATTCTCCTTTTCGCGCAAAAATTCCTCCGTATTTCAGAAGGAATTTTTGATATTTCAGGAATTAACTGCCTCAATGACAGTCTTAGCCATATAGTCTATCATTTCATCGGTCATGCCGGGATAAACGCCTATCCAAAAGGTATCCGTCATAACTCTGTCGGTGTTGTCGAGAGTTCCGACAATTCTGTATCCCTCACCGGCCGCGCGCATCTCGTCAAAGCAAGGGTGCTTGGTAAGATTACCCGCAAACAGCATTCTCGTCTGAACACCATGCGCTTCAACATAAGAAACCACCTTTTCGCGGTCAATCCCCTCCTTGCAGGTTATAAGGAAGCCGAACCAAGAGGGATTTGAATTTTCGCAAGCCTCGGGAAGCATAAGCTTGTCCGAAACAGGTTCAAGAGCCGCTTTAAGTCTTGCAAAATTATGACGGCGGCGTTCAACGAATGACGGGAACTTTTTAAGCTGAGCGCAACCAACAGCAGCCTGCATATCGGTAGCTTTAAGATTGTAACCGAAATGCGAGTAAACATACTTATGGTCGTATCCGAGAGGAAGTTCTCCGTACTGCTTGTCAAATCTGTGATTACAGAAATTATCCACGCCTGAGGGACAAACGCAATCTCTACCCCAGTCACGCATTGAGCGAATTATTTTTGAGAGTAGAGGATTGTTTGTATATACAGCGCCACCCTCTCCCATGGTCATGTGATGAGGGGGATAAAAGCTGCTCGTTCCTATATCGCCGACAGTACCCGTCTTGTGCCAAGCCCCGTCTATCTTATACTCTGAGCCAAGGGCATCGCAGTTGTCCTCAACCAGCCATAAGCCGTGCTTATCGCAAAACGCCTTAACAGTAGCGAGATCAAAGGGATTTCCCAAGGTATGCGCTATCATAACGGCGCGCGTCTTATCGGAAAGCGCCGCTTCAAGCATATTGACATCAATATTGTACTGAGGGATAGTTACATCAACGAATACAGGTACTGCCCCAAACTGAATGTAAGGAGTTACCGTAGTCGGAAATCCCGCTGCAACGGTGATGATCTCATCTCCTCTTTTTATAGCTCTCTCACCCAGCAACGGAGAGGTCAAAGCCATAAATGCGAGTAGATTTGCAGAAGAGCCCGAATTTACAAGACTGCAAAATCTTACTCCGAGATAATCCGCAAATTTTTTCTCAAACTCATCAGTATATCTTCCCGAGGTCAACCAGAACTCAAGGGAGCTATCCACCAGATTACACATTTCCTCACTGTCGTAAACGCGAGAAGCGTAAGGTATTCTATCCCCCTCCTTGTAAGCAGGCTTGGAGTGATATTTCTCGCAGTATTCCTTAACTCTGCGAAGTATTTCTTCTCTTTCTTCTCTCTCGTTTACAGTCACATTAAACTTGTCCATTTTTGCTGTTTCCTTTCTTGTTGTCAGCAATTATTCAGATCGTTGTTTGTACATAGTCTGTATATATAGCATACGGAGTTATTATATCATATATCATAAAATTTGTCAATAAAAATCGGATAAATACAATTTTGCAAAAATCTCTCTCGGGAGAAAGCGTTTTTGCAAGACATATCTTGCGTCTATTTTAAAAAGCGCGTAGTCGCCAAAGTATCTATTCCCACTATGACCACAGTGGCATATACACCCTCAAAATCATATTCGTCCGTATAGCGCGGATCTATCACAATAAGATCAAAATGCCTCGCCAAAAGAGGAATGACCGCGTTGGCAAAGCTATCCTTTACAATGACCAGCCGTTCTCTGCCCTCTCCCTCTCTCTCGATTTTCAATACTCCGTGATTTCCTCCCGTAAACACACGGTATTTGTCCTTTCCGTCAAGCTCTCCAAAGCAGTAAAGAGAGGATATTTCACAGTCTTTGTCAAGACACTCAACATAAAAGCTCTCGTCAC
>JAGCJD010000160.1 GCA_017648425.1 Clostridia bacterium
CCTTGATTGCAAGCTGTGTGTCCGTAAAATCCTTTTTTTCGGGCACTTTAATTATTTTGATGTTATCGGGTAGCTTTTCCTTGTACGAGTCAAAATCGCCAAGCAGAATGGTAGGCTTTTCGCCAAGCATTAATGCATTTTTGTATCCCGAATCTGCCGCAATGCACAGATCATCGGATTTTGGATGCTCGGTTATATTTTTTACTTCAATGCTTCCGCCCGTATATATAAATGCTTTCATTACTATTGCCTTTCGTTATTCCCATTTTTTTCTTGACTTTAAAACATCGTAAAGCTCAACATAGCTCTCATGTCGTGATTTTGGAATGTCTCCGCATTTGACCGCCTCCACTATTGCGCAGCCCTGTTCCTTGATGTGCGTGCATTTTGTGAATTTGCATTCGCCAATATAAGGGGCGAATTCACGCATAGTCCCTACAAGGTCGTCCTTTTCAAAAAAGTCAAATCGCTTGAAGTCCAGCATTGAAAAGCCGGGTGTGTCGGCTATGTAGCCGCAATCTGCGGCTTCTGAAAGCGGGAATAGCTCTACCTCACGCGTGGTGTGTCTGCCACGCTCTATTTTTTTGCTTATCTCAGATGTGCTAAGGCAGAGTTCTGGGAACAGCTTGTTAAGGAGAGTGGATTTGCCTATGCCCGAAGCTCCCGCAAAAGCGGCAGTCTTGGTTGGCATGCTTTGCTTTATAAAATCGTCTATCAAAGGAATTCCTATATTTTCTGCTGATGAGAGAACGAACACCTCAAAGCCGCATTTTTTGTAGTCATTATATATATCCTGCGCTTTTTTTGTGTCAAGCTCGCATTTCGTAATGACTATAATGGGCTCTATCTTGTTGTACTCGCATATAGATATAAGCTTATCGACCGTTGAAAGCACGGGCGACGGAGACGCGACAGCCAAGGTTACAAACAGATAGTCGAGGTTTGCAAGAGGGGGACGGATAAGGGAATTTTTTCTGTCAAGGATACTGTCAATTACGAGCCCCTCCTGAGAGTCTTGCGCGAGGGACGCTTCATTTGCAAGCGTGACATAATCTCCCGAAAGCGGCTTTTCGTTGTTATATCTGAAAGCGCCTCTTGCTCGGCAACGCACTGTTTGACCGAACAGAGGGGAGCTCTCGGTCAGAATTCGGACGGTGTAAAGTCCGCCAACTCCCTTTAAAATTTTTCCCTTTAACAAAGTTTCCATAAAATTATATCCTTTTTAAGAGCTTATATATACATCAACATGAGTGAGTGACGAGGTTATGGGTGTTCCCACGATCGGAGATTGCGCTATCACAGTTCCAAGCGGCGCGCCACTTGATACGGTATAAATGCTTCCTATTACAAGTCCTACCTCTGCAAGTCGCTGTCTTGCCTCGTCTATGCTTAGCCCGTACAGTTCGGGCACGGTCTTTTCCTGAACCTTATTTCCAAGGCTTACGGTGACATTTATAGGAGTGCCTTCCGCAAGAGATGTGTAGGGTGAATAGCTTTGAGAAATTATTTTTCCTGCTTCAAGCTGGGAGTGGCGGTAGGTTATCGTTCCAAGCGTGAGCCCTCGTGAAGCGAGAAGCGAGGCTGCGGCAGCCTCATTAAGACCATAAAGGTCGGGAACTGTGGAAAGAGATATCTTTTTTCCTAGACTTATCTTTACTGTCAGCGCTTCTCCCTCGTACAAGCGTTGTCCCGATGACGGAAATGTTGAAATGACTGTTCCGACATCAACGGAGTTTGAGTGTTCAAGGACGGTTTTTACCGAAACGCCGAGATTTTTAAGTTCAAGTAATGCGTTGCGTGAGTTCTGTCCCTGAAATTCACCCACGGTGTAGAATTTACGACCTGCGCTGACGGTCAGCGTCAGGATACATTTATCAGTGCTTTTATAAAGCCTTCTGTCAACTCCCGCATTCGGTATTTGTGAAACTATCGTTCCCGCGGGTATATCGTTGTTGTTCTTGTATGAGATCAATAGCTCGTATCTTTGACCGATAGAAGCCTCGGCGTCATCAAGCGTCATTCCCGTAACATCGGGTACGGATATTATTTCATATGGGGCGAGATACGCTCCGAAAAGTCCTATCATGGCGGTAAACGCAGAAATAGCAAGAACTATGACAGCCGCAGTCAGAACACCCGAATAAAACGCAAGGCGTCTGTTTTTGTTTTTTATACGCTTAAAGGGAAGCGTAAGCGCCTTGAATAATGCCAACGCTCCGCCTTTAATGGCATTTGCAAACTTTATGGCAACCGATCTAAAATAAGCTGATTGCCTTGAACGGCGCAAGCTCTTTTTCGGAGAGGGAAGCTCTCCAAGCTCAAAAAGAGCATCAAGGTCAATGCTTTCTCCGCTTAACTGTGATACGGATACAGAGTACAAAAGGTAATGCGGTGTCCTTACGGCACGGAATATACCGACCTTGTTTTTTTGAATGCGGAAATATAGTGATTTTACGCGATACTTCATTTTCAACCTCGTTAAAGATATGTATAAAGTATCACGCGTCAATTTAATCGCTCTGCGCGTCTTCTCTGCGTAGCTGACCGCAGGAAGCGTTTATGTCAGCACCCAAGCGACGGCGCACCGTTGCGCGAATGCCCTTGCCTTCAAGAACCTTGGCAAACTCCTCCACCGCTTTTTTGTCTGAGCTTGAAAAGCCCGTTTCGCTTACGGGATTTACGGGGATAAGATTTACATGTATGGGCATACCTCCGCGACCTGAGCGAAGGTGTGAATTTAATAAGTCGGCAAGAGCCGATGCGTTTTCTCTCGAATCGTTTTTGCCTGCGATAAGCGTATATTCAAACGATATTCTGCGTCCGGTTGCCGAATAATAATTCTTGCAGGAAGCAAGCAGTTGTTCGATGCTCCATTTTTTATTTACGGGCATGATGCTGCTTCTGGTGGCGTTGTCGGAGGCGTGTAGAGAAATGGAAAGAGTTATGGGGAAATTCTCACGCGCCAATGTATCTATTTTATCGACTAGACCGCATGTGGACAACGAGATATGGCGGTAGCCTATGCACAGTCCTTCCTCGCAGTTTACGAGCTTTAAAAATTTTATAACATTATTGTAGTTGTCAAGCGGTTCGCCAATGCCCATCATTACTACATTGGATATGCGCTCTCCTGTATCATTTGCGGCAACAATAATCTGCCCCAACATTTCAGATGGCAAAAGATCGCGAACCTTTCCGCCTATCGTGGAGGCGCAGAAGGCACAGCCCATTCTGCACCCCACCTGAGAGGAGATACAGATAGTATTGCCGTGCTTGTATTTCATTACTACGCTTTCGACCGCATTTCCGTCAGACAATTCGAAAAGATATTTAACCGTGCCATCAAGCGCGGATACGAGCTTTCTGCGAATTTTTGGAAGAAAATATACCGCGTTTTGTTCAAGCTTTGCTTTCAGCGCTTTGCCAATATTATTTATATCCATTGGCGAAACGCCCGAATGCATTGGAGCAAAAAGCTGTTTTGCTCTGTATTTTGGCTCGCCGAGCGACACGATAAATGCTTCAAGCTCGCAGGGAGTAAGAGAAAGCAGATCGGTCTTTGTTGTTACATCGTTAGAATTCATGTGTTTTTCCTTTTAAGCTTAGCAATAAAAAATCCGTCAGTGGGATATTCGTCAGGTAGTAGAGTAATGTATCCTTGCTTACATTCAAGAGAGCCTACTGTGAACGGAGCAAGCTCAAATTCAGGGTGCTTGTCGAGAAAAGCGAGGACATTGTTTTGGTTTTCCTCGGGGAAAAGCGTACATGTCGAATATACGAGCACACCACCGGGTTTTAAATAATTTGAGGCATTTTCAAGTATGGCAAGGGATACCTTGGGAAGCTCCTTTGAAGCCTCGGGAGATTTATATCTGAGCTCGGGCTTTTTGGCGAGAACGCCAAATCCCGAACACGGGACATCGCAAAGCACTCTGTCCGCACAGCCGAAAAACTCTTTGAGCGGAAGCTTTCCGTCCTGCTCCTGAGTTGAAATTATGCTTATTCCAAGCCTTTTTGCTCCCGATTCTATGAGCGGAAGCTTTTTTGAGTGGAGGTCAAAGCAGTAAAGCTTACCCTCGTTTTTCATGTCTATTCCTGCGCCAAAGCTTTTAGAGCCAGGGCAGGCGCATATGTCCATTACAGTCATTCCTTGTTTTGCGTCAAGCGCAGATACGCATATCTGAGACGCCTCGTCCTGAACGAAAAACATACCCTCGTCAAATCCATATATATCTCTCACTGCGCCTCGCACACTAAGACCAACGGGGGAAAATTGAGTTTTTACAGCACCGTCTATATGCCGCGTCAGCTCCTCACGAGATGTGACAAGCGTATTTACGCGCAGAGTAGTCGGGGGTGGCGCGCCGAAAGCCTTGAAAATCGCTTCGGTCTTTTCAAATCCGTATATACCAAGGAATTTATCGCACAGCTCTGTACATATCGAGTATGTAACGGATAGGTATTCCAATGGGTTGCTTTCCTTGCTTGGAAGCGCCATTGGGGGCTTTCTCGTGTGGCTGCGGAGTATTGCGTTGACAAACCCAGAGCTTTTGCGCGAGCAAAGGGATACAGTTTCGTTTATCGCCGCATGAGGCGGTATTTTGTCGGTGAACATAAGCTGATAAAGTCCAAGTCGCAACGCAGACAGCGTTTGAATATCAATGCTCTCGATAGGTCTGTCGGAAAGCTCGGCTATTCGGTAATCAAGAGTTATCTTTTTTTCCGTAACGCCGTAAAATAGCACAGAGGCAAGTCTTTTGTCGGGAGAAGAAAGTGAGCTTCCTTCAAGAGCCTTGTCTAGTGCTATATTTGAATATTGCCCTAGTTTTTCTGTCTTTATTAAAAGTTCAAGGGCTATTGAGCGTGGATTGTCGTGTGTCATATTATCTTCTATTGCCTCTTGAACCTGCCAATACAAGCAAGCGGAGCAGCGTGAGCAGCGATGTGAGCAAAGCCGCAACATAAGTCATTGCCGCCGCGCTCAACACCTTTTTTGCGCTTGAAAGCTCGTCCTTCGCGAGAATTCCCGAGCCATCAAGCGCGCGTAGCGCACGCGAAGAAGCGTTGAATTCCACGGGGAGTGTAACAAGCTGAAAAAACGCCACAGCTCCGTACAGGATTATACCAAGAAGCATAAGTCCTTCGTAATAAAATATAAGTCCTATGAAAAAAAGCGGGATAGAGAGCATAGAGCCAAATCTCGATACGGGAATTACAGCGCCGCGTATCTTAATGGGGAAGTAGTCTTGCGAATATTGTACCGCATGTCCTGCCTCGTGAGCGGCAACACCCACGGCTGCCGTACTTGTGCTTCCATAAACGCTGTCAGACAAGCGGATAACATTTTTTCTTGGATCGTAGTGATCGGTAAGATGACCTCTTACGCGTTCGATCTTAACATAGCTAAGACCGTTTGCGTCAAGTATAGCTCTTGCCGCCTCAGCTCCCGTAATACCTCTTTTAGTAAATACCTTGGAGTATTTATTGTAGGTGGTCGATACCTTTATCTGCGCCCATATAGAAATAAACAGACCTGGCAAAATTATGAGTATCGTCCAATCAAAACGAAACAATCCAAACATTTTTAGTTCCTCCGTTGATTATTTTAATATATCGCCTACGGAGAGCTTTCTTCCTCTTATAAAATCGTTTGCCCCCATTCGTGATTTCCCCTCGGGTATAACGCTTAAAATGGTAATACTTCCCGTACCGCAGGCAACGGTAATGCCGTCGTTGAGAGAAATGACCTCTCCCGAGGCGCCGTATGTACCCTGCAAGTCTTGTATTTTAGCGGATATTATTTTGAGTAGTCTTCCATCGGGGGTGTGAGTGAACGAAAGCGGAATGGGCGAAAGACCTCTTATAAGATCGTGAACGGCTTGGGCGTCCCTTGAAAAATCTAAAAGGCAGGTTTCCTTGGTTATTTTTGCGGCGTATGTCGCAAGAGCCTCGTCCTGCTTTGTTCTTACGCTTGTTTCGTTTTCAATGGCGTCAAGCGTTTTGAGTAAAAGGGAAGCTCCGCACGCTCCGAGCTTGTCATGTATATCCTCGAAATTATCGTTTTCCTCTATCTCAACGGTTTCTTTAAGGAGCATATCTCCCGTGTCAAGCCCTTCTGCCATATACATAGTCGTAATGCCGGTTTGCTTTTTACCGTCAATAATAGCGCGCTGCATGGGAGCTGCTCCTCTGTATTCGGGCAAAAGCGAGCCGTGAACATTTATGCAACCGTATTTTGGAAAGCTCAGGACATTCTGGGGCAATATCTTTCCGTATGCTACTACCGCTATAAGGTCGGGAGAAAGCTCGTTTAATAGCGAAGCGAACTCCTCTCCTTTGAGTGTGTCGGGCTGGAATACTGCATATCCCTTTTCCTGCGCAAACACTTTTACGGGCGGAGGTGTCAGAGTGTATCCGCGTCCGCGTGGCTTGTCAGGCTGTGTTACCACTCCTACTATCTCGTGGCGGGAGCTTGAAATTGCTTTTAGTGAGAAAAGGGCAAAATCGGGCGTGCCCATAAATAGTATTTTCATCTTGCTCCCTCTATCATTTTCGCAATATCTATATAAAGCTTTCCGTCAAGGTGGTCAATCTCGTGGCAGAGAGCCTTTGCTAAAAGTCCCGAGCCATTTATTTCAACGGGCTTTCCGTGTCTGTTGAGCGCCTTGACTTTTACATGCATGGGACGCTTGGTAATGCCCCATCTTCCCGGGACTGAAAGACAGCCCTCCTCGCTCTCCTGCTGTTCTTTGGAACACGCAACTATCTTGGGATTTATAAGTACGAAAAGTCCCTCGTTGGGTGTTTCTATAACGGCTATCCTGCGGAGAACTCCGACCTGAGGCGCGGCAAGACCTACGCCGTCAGCGGCGTGCATTGTGTCTATCATATCGTCAATAAGGCGTTGTATTCTGGGTGTTATCTCGTCAACTGGGCGACACACCTTGCGAAGAGTTTCGTCCCCTACTTTAAGTATTTTCAGCTTTGCCATATTTATGACTGTTCCTTTCTTTATATCCTTAGAAATATTTTGGTAATTACAGATTTGTGGGATTAATATCTATTGAAAGAGAAAGAGAGGGCACTCCCGAGCCTGAAAAATATTTCAAGAGCTCCGAGAGCATGGCTCTTGTGCGCTTGTTTGCTATGCACTTTATTACCATGCGCATACGGAATTTGTTTTCGACCTTGTATATTGGCGCTTCAAATGGACCGAATATCGCAAACGGCAGGTCGGAAAATTCTCCTTTGGTAAGTGAGGTTACTTTTTCAGATAGCAGCTTTGTTGCCTTGAACAGCTCCTTTTCGTTTGGTGAAACGAGCGTCAGCAGGGCAATGTCGCAAAACGGCGGGAATGAAAGCAGTTTGCGTATTTTTATCTCGCTTTCGTAAAAGGTCTTATAGTCCTGAGCGCAGGCAAGCCTTATGCACTCACTGTCGGGGTTGTTGGTCTGTATCACGGCAACGCCCTTTTTGCTTGCGCGTCCCGCCCTGCCTATTACTTGCGTAAGCATGGCAAATGTGCGCTCTGATGCGCGGTAGTCGTCAAGATAAAGCGATGTGTCTGCCAGTAAAACTCCGACAAGAGTTACATCTGGGAAATCGTGTCCCTTAGTCACCATTTGCGTTCCCAGCAGAATATTTGCCTCGTGATTTCGGAATTTTCCGAGCAGTCTTTCATACGAGCTTTTTTCTCCCGTGGTATCGGTGTCCATTCTGAGCACGCGCGCATCGGGCATCAGAGCTTTAAGCTCTTGCTCAACTCGTTGCGTGCCGTATCCCATTCTCACAAGATGCGTGTCGCCACAGCTTGGGCACACGCTTGGCACGGGTGTACGCTTGCCGCACCAATGGCAGGCGAGATAACCGCTGTCATAGCTTGATGTGTTGGTGTGATATGTCATGGATACACTGCATTCGGGACATTTTATAGCCTCTCCGCATTTGCGACAGCTTATAAAATTGTTGTATCCGCGTCTGTTAATAAACAGTATGGATTGGTCGCGCTCACCCTTTACCTGAACGAGCCTATTGCAAAGATTAGCTCCGAGCGGCGAGGTGTTTCCCGATTGAAGCTCGGGGCGCATATCCTCGATAATTGCCTGAGGCAGGGAAGCGCCGCCATATCTGCGCGTAAGCTCGATAAGCGTGTATTTTCCGTCAACTGCCTTTTTATAGCTTTCAAATGACGGAGTTGCCGAAGCGAGCAGCATAATGCCCTTGTGGTACGCCGCGCGGTATCTTGCAACATCACGCGTGTGATATTTCGGGTTCATATCAGACTTGTATGTGTGCTCCTGCTCCTCGTCAATTATTATAAGTCCGATGTTGGAGATTGGCGCGAATACGGCGGAGCGCGTTCCTATGACGACATCTGCGTTGCCGCTTTTTATCCTTTTGTAGGTGTCTATGCGTTCACCTGCGGAGAGAGCCGAATGTATTATAGCCACTCGCTCTCCATATCGAGTGCAGAATATCGCCAAGGATTGGGGAGTAAGCGCGATTTCGGGCAAAAGTACTATAACTCCCTTGCCACTGTCGAGAACATGGTCTATCGTTCTCATCATTACGCTTGTCTTACCGCTTCCCGTTACTCCGTGCAAAAGCACGCCGTGCGCTTCTCCCGAATCTGCGAGAGCGCATAAGGTGTCATATGCCTTTTGCTGTTCCTCGTTCAGAATTATATTCTGCGGATTTTTTTCGTATTTTATAAGTCCAAGGCCTCTGTCGATTGTTTGCTTTTCGATAGTAATGAGCCCCTTGTCTTTGAGCGAGGCGAGCTGAGCTCTGGTCGCGTTGCACTCATCAAGCAGATTTTTTGTGGCTATTCTACTGTCTTCCTCAATGTGCGCAAGGAACAAGAGTATCTGCATCTGCTTTTCCGAGCGTAGCTTTGGCGTACCCTTGCCACTTGAAATTTCCAAAGCTCTCTCTCGACTTACGGCGAGAGAGCAGTATTCCTCCGTCTTTTCGCAAACGCTTCTTACCGTAAAATCCTTTTTGATATATCCCTCCGATAGTAGGAGCTTTACGGCGCCGTCTGTCGCAGGACCATATTTTGATTTTAGCGATGCAAGTGACACTATCTGCTTTTTTCTTATATGTTCCAGTATCATTCCCACCGAAGCGTCCGCAGGAGCTCCGTCAAGCTCTGTCGGCAGGAAGATCTCCTCCATTTTTGAATACTGTGATATTGGCGACATTGCCTTTACCGCATCTCCCACCGTGCAAAGCGTGTGCTCCTTTAAAAACATGGAAAGCCCCAATGCTTCATCGGACAGAGAGATGCTTTTATCAATTATCTCGATTATATGCTTGCAATCAATATTCTTTTTGTCAGGCTGGTCTTTGAGTTCGGCAACAAGCCCTATTTTTTTTCGATTTGCCGTTCCAAAGGGCACAGCAACAAAATCTCCGCAGAGAATATCACGGCGGAGATGTGGTGGGATATAGTAATCAAATATATTGTCGATACAATATGGCGTATCGAGAAGGTATATACCGGCGTATGCGGACATAGAACCTCCAATGGTGGATTAGTTTTATTCTGCTTCTATAATTTCTTCCTCGTCCTGAGGCTCGGTCTTTACGATCTTAAAGCTTCCGTTATGGATCTTGTTTATAGCATTCTTAACGGACTTTTCTTCTCTGTATTCCTTGTTGAGAACATTCAGCGAATTTCTGTCAGCCTCCTTATTTCCTGTGGAAGCCTTTTCGATGTTTTCCTTTTTCTCAACATACTCGTCAGTCAGCATTCTTGCGCACTTTGCTGTTGCGAGAGCGAGCTCGTATCTGTTGAATTCATTTTTTGTAAGCTGGTCGATAGTAGGGTAAAGCATATTTTTTCTCCTTAAATGTAGATATGTATTTTTGTTATTTTTAATTGTTCAAGTAATCCTGTTCGACAGTTGTATTTCTCGTCATAGAATGCTTTTCCGCATTGACGATAGCCATTATGTCGTTTGCCGCATCCATATCCTTTCCATCGTAGTTGTACACTACATAGTCATAGGAATTGGCGTGCGTTATCTCCTGCTTGGCTCTTGCCAAACGCTCTGTTATCTTTTCTTCGGTTTCCGTTGCTCTGCCTCTCAGGCGCTTTTCCTGAACGGAAAATGAAGGGGGGAGCAAGAGGATAAGGACAGCGTCGGGGTATTTTCTTTTTATGTTTTCAGCACCCTCGACCTCGATTTCAAGTATTAGATTTTTTCCTGAATTTAATACCTCTTCGGCTTCCTTTTTCGGAGTTCCGTAAAAGTTACCGCAGTATTCGGTATATTCAAGCATATCTCCGTTGTCTATTCTGCGCAGGAATTCCTGCTTTGAGATAAAGTGGTAATTTATGCCGTCAACTTCTCCTGCTCTTGGCGCTCTGGTGGTGGCGGACACGGAATATACAAAGTCGTCGGTCTTTAAGAGATGAGCGTTTACAGTTCCTTTGCCGCTTCCCGCAGGACCTGAAACGACTATAAGCAATCCTTTTTTCATTGTTATCACTCCTCAATATCGTCCTCGGTGTCCGTATTGTCAAGACGGTTTGCTATCGTTTCCGACTGTATTGCGGAAAGTATAACATGCTCGCTATCGGTTATTATGACAGCGCGTGTGCGTCTTCCGCAGGAAACATCTATAACGCGACCTGCGTCCTTTGCGTCCTGAACCAATCTTTTTACAGGCGCTGAATCGGGGCTTACTATGGTGACTATTCGTTCTGCGGCAACCATGTTGCCAAAACCAATGTTTATAAATTTCATTTGTTGTGTTCCTCTGCTTACTCTATGTTCTGTATCTGCTCTCGTATCTTTTCAATATCGCATTTGATATCCACAACAAGTCTTGCTATTGCGGAATTTTGACACTTAGAGCCGATCGTATTCGTTTCGCGGTTGATCTCTTGAACCAAAAAATCAAGCTTTCTGCCCGCAGGCTCGTTTGAGGCGAGTATTTCGGCAAATCCGTCAAAGTGAGAGCGAAGCCTTACGAGCTCCTCGTCAATGGCTATCTTGTCTGCAAATAGAGCGCACTCGGTGAGTATCCTGTTTTCGTCAAACACTATTCTGTTATCGGAAAGCATTTCGCGCAGTCTTGTTTCAAGCTTTTGACGGTATGTCTGGGTATCCTCTGCAGAGAGC
>JAGCJD010000161.1 GCA_017648425.1 Clostridia bacterium
GTGCATCATATAAAAAAGAGCCTTACGGACGGAGCAACCGACATTATAGCGGTGGATCTTCCTGGGGCTTACTCAATGTCGCCATTTACATCGGAGGAAAGCATTACAAGCTCATATGTAAAAAACGAAAAGCCCGATGTAATAATCAATATAGTTGACTCTACAAATCTTAGCAGAAGTCTGTTTTTCACCACTCAGCTTCTCGAACTCGGTATCCCCGTAATAGTCGCTCTCAACAAATCGGATGTAAGCAAAAAAAAGCATAACATTATAAACGCAGATATGCTTTCTGAAAGGCTGGGATGTCCTGTCATTCAGACTGCTTCCGCATCGGGCGAGGGCGTCAAGGAGCTTATATCCGCGGCAATCTCTGCCGTAGGAACTGTACAAACCGCTCCGTACTCAGATGCAAGCATAGACATTTCCGACAAGCAGGCGGTTGAGGCATCGGACAGAAGACGCTTTGAGTTCGTAAACGGAGTGGTAAAGCAGGTCGAGGCAAGAAAGACCTTATCCAAAAGCAAAGGGCTTCAAGATAAGATAGATGCGTTTATCACAAGCAAATGGGCGGGAATTCCAATATTTGCAATAGTTATGTTCCTTGTTTTCCAAATATCTCAGGCGTGGGTGGGACCCGTTATCGCAAACGGCATTGAGCTTCCAAACGGATTTGTCATACCGGGGCTCGTAACTCTTTTCGAGATGCTTGGAGAATGGGTAGGCGGGCTCATGGAAAATGCAAATCCCCTGCTCACCTCCTTGATAGTTGACGGAATTATCGGAGGAGTAGGAGCGGTAGTGGGATTTTTACCCCTCGTTATGATAATGTATTTTCTTATTGCTCTGCTTGAAGATTGCGGATATATGGCAAGAGCAACGGTCGTTCTTGATCCGATTTTCAAAAAGGTAGGGCTTTCGGGTAAATCGGTAATACCATTCGTCATAGGAACAGGCTGTGCAGTTCCGGGCGTAATGGCTTGCCGTACAATACGCGATGAGCGTGAACGCAAAGCTACCGCCATGCTCGCTCCCTTTATGCCCTGCGGAGCAAAGCTCCCCGTTATCGCTCTGTTTTCAGGCGCATTCTTTTCAGATGCCGCATGGGTGGGAACTCTTATGTATTTCGTGGGAATTATAATAATTCTCCTCTCTGCCCTTCTGGTAAAAATGATAACAGGCTCGAAAAAACTCTCTTACTTTATAATTGAACTTCCCGAATATAAGCTTCCCAGCATCTCCAAGGCGGCAATATCCATGTGTCAGCGCGGCTGGTCTTATATAGTAAAGGCGGGAACGGTAATACTCGTATGTAACTTTGCCGTACAGCTCATGCAGTCGTTTACATGGGAATTTACCCCTGCTCAAAGCGCGGAAAATTCCATATTGGCAACAATTGCAACTCCGTTTGCTTACTTGTTTGCACCGATCATTGGCGTTGTCGCATGGCAGCTTGCGGCGGCAGCGATAACAGGCTTTATTGCAAAGGAAAATGTTGTTGGAACACTTGCGGTCTGCTTTGTAGGGCTTGAAAATCTTATCAACACCGAGGAACTCGCCCTCATAGACGGAGCAGGAACAGAGGTCGCCTCTGTTATAGCGCTCACCAAGGTAGCGGCGCTTGCATACCTCATGTTCAACCTTTTCTCTCCCCCCTGCTTTGCGGCAATAGGCGCTATGAATGCAGAGCTGAAAAGCAAAAAATGGCTTTGGGCAGGAATTGGACTTCAATTCGGAGTAGGATATTCAGTGGGATTTCTGACATTTTTCTTTGGAACTTTGTTCACCACACGCAACTTCGGTCCTATGTGGATACCGATATTGGGCTGGGCGCTCGTAGGCGCGTTTGCGCTATCCCTTATAATACTAGTAATAAGAAACAACGCCAAGCAAAGAGCAATAGCAAAAATCGCATCTGCAAACTCCGAGGATAAGCAATATTCTAAGGTATAAAAGGAGAAAAACATGACTAACGCCATAGCGATTGCCGTTATCATGCTTATAATCGGCGCGGCATCAGCTTATATAATAAAAGAAAAAAAGCGTGGCAAAAGATGTATTGGCTGTCCACAAGGATCTTGCGAGAATTGCGCCTGCCACGCAAACAAGCAAAATAAAGATTGAACTTGCAAAACAAAAAGTCCCGAACCTCGGTTCGGGACTTTTTTATAACAATTAGTCTGTTACGTAAGGAAGCAAAGCAACCTGTCTTGCACGCTTGATAGCGGTGTTGAGCTCACGCTGGTGCTTAGAACAAGTTCCGGAAATTCTTCTGGGAAGAATTTTTCCACGCTCGCTGATAAACTTTCTGAGCTTAGCAGAATCCTTGTAGTCAATAAAATCTACCTTATCTGCACAGAAAATGCAAACCTTTTTTCTTCTGCGTACCATGGGACGAGCCGCATGAGTAGCAGTATTTTCGGTTCTTACTGTATTTGTATCCATGATCAATACCTCCTGTTAAAATGTAGTTTCAACTCAGAACGGCAGATCGTCGTCTGTGTTGTGATCCTCAAAAATGGGCTTATCATTGTTTGAGGAATAGGACGGCTGTCCGTATTCGGACGCTCCGCCTGACGTGTCGCTGTTGCGGGATTCTACAAACGCAGCCTCATCGGCAACCACCTCGGTGGCATATCTCTTGTTACCGTTATTGTCGTTCCATGTTCTTGTCTGGATACTTCCCGTTACACATATTGCAGAACCCTTTTTAAAGTATTTTGCAATAAACTCAGCGGTAGTTCTCCATGCAACAATATTGATAAAATCTGCCTGACGCTCCTGCTCACTGCTCTTTGAAACATAGCTTCTGTTTACAGCAATGGTAAAGCTGAGAACGGATACTCCGGACGGTGTCTGTTTGAGTTCGGGGTCTGCAGTTATTCTTCCTGCAAGCACTACCTTGTTCAAATTAAGAGACATATCATCTTCCTCCCACTCGCATTACTCTGCGTCTTGTGCAGGAACTTCTGCCTCAGGAGCAGCCTCAGCTACTACCTCGGCAACTTCTTCGGTTGCGGGCTTTGCAGCCTTCTTAACAGCGGGATCATACTCGAGTCTTATGATCATTGAACGCATAACTGTTTCGTCAATGTTGAAAAGACGGTCGAGCTCGCTGGGAAGCTCAGGCGACGACTTGAAGGTTACTACTGTGTAGTATCCCTCGGGCATATCGTTGATAGGATATGCAAGACGGCGCTTGCCCCACTTTGCCACGTCAACTACCTCGGCATTAGCCTCAATAACAGACATGAACTTGTTCACAGTTGCCTCTGTAACTTCATCTCCGGATGTTACGTCAACGATGAACAGGCACTCGTAAGAATTGATTACCTTTTCCATTTTTTACACCTCCCTATGGACTTTAAGACCGCAAGCATAGATAAAAGAATTTACCTGCGGTAAGGAGACGGAATATTGAATTCTCAAAATCCCGTACTGAATAGACATTATACCATAACTTGTATTTTTTGTCAACACTTTTTCATAAAATAAAATTATATAAAAATGACCGACACAAAATGTGTCGGTCATAAAATACCAATTATTTCTTCTTGTATTCAACAAGACCTATCTTGATACCGTCTTCAGTTTCTGCAAACGCAAATGTACCACTCTTGATATCGTCATCAGAAGTCTCAAAGGTGAAAGTAATTTCGTCATCTTTGATCTCGTACTTTCCCTCAAGGGTTACAGAGTTCTTAGAACCCAAAACAGATGTAGTCTTTGTAGCTTCAACCTTGCTTCCACTGAATTTGTAGGTAGCAGTATAACCAAGAACATCTCCGCCGATCTGTGCCTCATACGTTCCTGAAATTTTCTTGCCACAAGCAACGAGTGTAAGGCAAAGCATTACGGCAACCATAGCAAGTGCAAGAATCTTAACGGATTTTTTCATAACAGTACCTCCTTAAATAAGTTATAAAATCCACCTTTATATTATCACAAACATATCCTTTTGTCAATACTTTTTTGTCTTCTGTTAATCAATTTCACTGAAATATCATACCCAAATATACAGATGATAGCAACTCCCAATACAAACACGAACAAATTGCCAATTACGGTGTACGGAGTTTTGTGCGTATTAACACTCACATCATACTCTACAATACCCTCAACCAAAGGATCAAGCTGTTCAAGGACCTCACCCTTTGAGGATATAACGGTGGATATTCCCGTATTTGCCGCTCTGACTATATACCGTCCGTTCTCAATTGCGCGAAGCTGCGCCTGCGCGTTATGTATATAAAGCGCCGCCGAATCGGTAAACCATGAGTCATTAGTTGAAAGACATATTATCTGGGCGCCGTCAAGCGTGCTATCCCTTGCCAGATCCTCATACAGAGAATCGAAGCAAATAAGGCTTCCAACACTTGCCTCGGGCAGATCCATGACCTGCGCTCCTTCACCCGCAACAACATCGTCACCGCTCATGACAAGCTCGGCAAGAGGCGGTATCAGCGCCTTAAACAGCCCCTTCATCGGAACAAACTCTCCAAACGGAACTAAGCGCTGCTTTGAATATACATTCTCGTGGAAGCTTCCGTCAGGAAGGACACAGATAATAGAATTAAGCTCTCCTCCATTCTCATGCTCCGTAAATCCTCCGAAAAGAAGAGTAACATCGGCCTTGCGCGCTATCCGTGAGCAATATTTACCATATCGTCCGTTCTCCTCAACAGGATACGGAAGAGCTGTTTCAGGCCATACAACTATCTGCGCTCCGTTTTCTGCCGCTTGCAGTGTGTATTTCTCGTAAACCTCAAGCGTTCGCTCCTTGCTTTCGCTGTCCCACTTTTCATTTGAGGATATATTTCCCTGCACGGCTGCGACCTTTACAGTCTGCTCACCGTCAACGGGAACAAGCCAGAGCGCCGTTCCCAAGCCATATTGAACAAGCAATACCGATGCAGCTATGGTGCTCATTAGTTTTATCTTTGATTTTTCAAGCAATACATAAGCTATACACATATTGAAGCAAAGCAACATAAATGTCACAAAATAAGAGCCGAGGATTGACGCTGTTTGAAGTCCAACCTCGTATCTTGCCTGACCTATCGGAAGTCGCGCCCACGGCACTCCCCACCAGCCAAGCGTTTGCGTCCACTCATATACGGTATATACTCCCGCCACGGCAAACGGACGCAATATTCGTTTTTCACTTAATAGCTTTGTTTTAAACAACAATCTTACTGTCACGAATGCAAAACCACCGAAAAAGGCTTGCAGCGCGGAAAGCCCAAAAACTCCCGCCATTACAACGGCAACAGCCGCCCATGCGGTCATACCGTCAATAAATTCAAGCGGGTAAAGGTTTACAAACCAGTGGAACGAGGTAACATAAAAGCACAGAAAATAGAAAAATCCATACGCATATATTCCCCTTGCTCTATATTCCTGCTTATCCGCCTCGGAAAGGAGAAAAAGGCCGAGAGGGATAAGCGTCAGCCATTCGATAAGACCTATCTGCTGAAAAACGAGCGTCATTCCCGTAAGAACACCGCTAAGCGCTAAAACGGCAAATTTCTTCCACCGCTTGTCAAAAAGCCTTTTTGTCATATTCCCTCTCACCTCCCCTTTGTTCGCTTATACGAACCAAATATCTCTTTGGTCTATTTTAAATTCTCTACCCTCAAGGTACGATAGGCTATCCGCCTTACTTGTCTTGGGGAACAAAAGCTTGTATGCGTACAAAGCCTGATATTTATATCCCCTCGACTTATCTTCCTTGTTTATTCCGTACTTACCATCTCCAACAAGCGGACAACCAATGTGCGCCATATGCGCCCTTATCTGATGCGTCCTGCCCGTAAAAAGCTCTATTTCAAGCAAACTCTCGCTGCCTCTGTGTTCAAGCACGGTGTATCCCGTGATTATCTCCTTAGAGCCCTCAAAATGCTTATCTCTAACCTCAACAGTATTGCTCTTACTGTCCTTTTTGAGATATGCGTGAAGCACCTCGTTTTTCCTAGGTGGAGCGCCATGAACAAGACAAAGATAATGCTTGCTTATATCTCCGTTCTTTATCCTCTCGTTCATGTCACGAAGCGACTCAGCATTCTTTGCGGCTATAACTATACCGCCCGTATTTCTGTCTATACGATTACACAGCGCGGGAGCAAACGACTGCTCCTTATCAGGATCATATTCGCCCTTTGCGTAAAGATACGCCTTTATGTGCATTATAAGCGTATTCTCTCCGCCGTCAGTATCCTCGTGAACGAGCACCCCCTGACGCTTATTATCAAGCATTACATTCTCGTCCTCATAAACTATATTTATTTTTGGAGTGATGCGTGAAAGAGCAGAGTTATCCCTCTCAGGACTCTCAAAAAACTCATCTCTAATAAAAAGCTGTATCTCATCGCCCTCGCAAAGCATATAGCTCTGCTCAGTCCTCTTTCGATTTACCTTTATCTTTTTAGTTCTTATGCACTTGTACATCATTGAAAGCGGCAATCCCTTTACCGCCTTTGAAAGAAATTTATCAAGACGCTGACCTGCATCGTTTCTTCCTATGCTTATCGTTCTCATAATCAAGCAAAGGGACTGTCCCCTCGGAGCCAGTCCCTGTCCTTTCAAAGAAATGTTACATTGTTCCGAAAATTCTGTCGCCTGCGTCACCAAGTCCCGGAACTATATACGCATGCTCGTTAAGGCACTCATCAAGAGCCGCCGTGTAGATCTCTACATCGGGGTGAGCCGCCTGAACCTTTGCAACGCCCTCGGGAGCTGCCACAAGGCACATAAAGCGAATGTGCTTACAGCCCTTGTTTTTAAGCATAGTAAGCGCGTCCACAGCAGAACCGCCCGTTGCAAGCATAGGATCAACGAGGATAGTTATTCTGTCCTCAATGTCAAGCGGAAGTTTGCAGTAGTATTCAACAGGCAAATGAGTTTCGGGATCGCGGTAAAGTCCTATATGTCCAACCTTTGCAACAGGGACAAGGCTTTGAAGGCCGTCCACCATTCCAAGACCTGCTCTGAGTATAGGAACGATAGCAAGCTTTTTACCCGAAACACGCTTTGCCGTCATTTTTTTAATAGGAGTTTCAATTTCAACATCCTCAAGAGGCAAGTCACGAGTAAGCTCGTATCCCATGAGCATTGCTATCTCGTTAAGAAGCTCACGGAAATCCTTAGAGCCTGTTCTTTTATTTCTCATTATAGAAAGCTTGTGCACTATAAGGGGGTGATCTACGACATGTAAAGTACTCATTTTCACATACTCCTTGATTTTTTCATTATAAATATTATAATCCTTTTTGCGTCAATTTTCAAGTACTTTTGTAAAATAAAAATATATATTTACAAAATACGAGGTTTATGATAAAATATAACTATCGCTGATAGGAGAATACCAAAAATGTCAAAGCAATTAAAAACAGCAGGAATATACACACTTGGCTGTAAGGTAAATCAATACGAATCCCAAGCTATATCGGAAGAGCTGACGAGAAACGGCTTTCGCGTCATTTCTCCCGCCTGTGTATGCGATGCTTATATAATAAACACCTGCACTGTGACCGCAGAATCCGACAGAAAGGCAAGGCAGTTCATACGCCGCGCGATAGGCAAAAGCAGCAACGCAATTATAATAGTCACAGGGTGTATGGCGCAAAGCGCGCCTCGGGCGGTCGCAGAGATAGAGGGCGTTGACGCAATAATAGGAAACACACAAAAGCTTTTGTGCGCAAAGGTTGCAAACACGCTCGTGTCAGAGGGACAAAAGCGTACATCTCCGCTTATGCTTGTCGAAAGCATGGAAAACGCCGATTTTGAGAAAATGAGCATAACCGAATTTGAGCGCACGCGCGCTTATGTAAAAATAGAGGACGGCTGTGAGAGTAAATGCACATACTGCATAATTCCCTCAGCCCGCGGAAAAATACGCTCCAAGCCAATGGCGGAGGTCATAGACGAGGTAACAGAGCTTACACGCAATGGCTGTCGCGAGATAGTGCTTACGGGAATAGAAACTGCATCGTACGGCAAGGAGAGAAAAGACGAGGATCTCGTAAAATTGCTCGAACAGGTCGATATGATAGACGGAATAGGCAGGGTGCGTCTTGGATCTCTTGATCCCTCGTTCATAAAGCCCGATGTAGTAAAACGACTTGCGGGCGTAAAATGCCTTGCTCCGCATTTTCACCTTTCCCTGCAAAGCGGAAGCAGCCGAATACTTGCTCTTATGAAGCGGAAATATAACGCAGAACAGGCAATGCGGGCTATCGAGCTTTTGCGCGAGCATATTCCAAGCGTAAAGCTTACCACTGACATTATAGTGGGCTTCCCCGATGAAAGCGAGGAGGACTTTGAGCAAACGGCTGAATTCCTAAAAAAAGCAAAATTTCTTTCCGCTCACATATTTCCCTATTCCAAGCGTCAGGATACTCCCGCTGCTTCCATGCCCTC
Source organism: Clostridia bacterium (assembly GCA_017648425.1). Lineage (GTDB taxonomy): Bacteria > Bacillota > Clostridia > Oscillospirales > CAG-272 > HGM12713. The sequence goes on from JAGCJD010000161.1 coordinate 8,416, forward strand.
GCAGATATCCAAAGAGGAAAAGAGCCGCAGAGTACACGCTCTTACACAAGTGCAGGAACAAATACGAATGGAAATATTGCGCGAGGAGCTCGAAACCCAACCTATAAAGCAGGTGCTGTTTGAAGCATGGCGCGACGGCTTTGCCACGGGACACACAGCAGATTTTTTGGAGGTAAGCGCCCCAACTGTCCGTCCACTCCACGCAGTGACCGCAAGCGTAAGAGTTACTTCGTATAACGCAAACGGCTTGCTCGGCGAAATAATCTGATCGAACGCCGTTTTAATAGGTAGCAAAAGCAAAAATCCAGCTTATTTCAGCGTTTATTTTCAGTTCTTTTTTCAAAAAAAAGCAAAAAAAAATAATTTTTTCAAAAAAGACTTGCATTCCTTTAAAGAATGTGGTATAATATCTCTTGCTTTATGAATTAATCAAGAAAGTTACATATGCCCACGGGCGTATTTGAGGAGGTGTCAATATGGCAAAGTGCAGTATTTGCGGAAAAGGAGTTGTTTTCGGTCAGGCCGTTTCACACTCACATCGCAAAACCAACAGAACCTGGAAGCCCAATATCCGCAAGGTAAAAGCAATCGTTGACGGTACACCCAAGACCGTTGCCGTTTGTTCGCGTTGCCTTCGTTCGGGTAAGGTAAACAGAGCGTGAGCTTAATTAAGGTCACGAATTGAAAAGCAGACTCCCTTGTTCCTCGCAAAAGCGTTGAACTGTCGGTCTGCTTTTTTGTTTTTTGATTTTTGGCGGATATATGAGAACGGCTCTTGTAGATACCAGAATAGACGAGCATACAGAGTAAGGGCTTTGTCTGTATGTTGACAAAATAATAAAGCTCCCTCCCCTTTTATCTCTCCCCGCTCCCGTTGCATCACATCCCGATATGCTCGTTTTCGTTTGTGGGAAAAAGATATTTACATATGGGCAATATCTCTCCGAGAACGCTTGTATATTTGAGGAGCTGATAAAGCTTGGCTA
>JAGCJD010000162.1 GCA_017648425.1 Clostridia bacterium
CGAGCCTATAGGCTCAGCCTATGACATGCCCTAAGGGGGCTTGTGCAAGCCACCGGCACGGCCGGTGGTCTTGACTTTTATTAGCCTTGCGAAGAATAGTTGGGCGCTTCCTTTGTGATATTGATATCATGAGGATGCGACTCTCGAAGTCCTGCACCTGTAATTCTTACAAATTTTGCATTTGTTCTGAGACTTTCAATATCAGGAGTTCCGCAATAACCCATTCCTGAACGCAATCCGCCCATGAGCTGATATACAGTATCAGCAAGAGCTCCCTTGTAAGGAACGCGTCCCTCAACTCCCTCAGGAACAAGCTTTTTGTTGTTTGCCTGGAAATATCTATCCTTAGATCCGCTTTCCATAGCGGCAATAGATCCCATACCACGATAAACCTTGAAGCGTCTGCCCTGATAAAGCTCCTCGCTTCCGGGACTTTCCTCACACCCTGCAAACATCGAACCTATCATAACGGTACAAGCGCCTGCGGCAAGAGCCTTTACAATATCACCACTATATTTAAGACCACCATCAGCAATAACGGGTATATTGTACTTATCAGCAACCTCAGCAGCGTCACAAATTGCAGTAAGCTGAGGAACACCAATTCCCGCAACAACACGAGTAGTACAAATTGATCCAGGACCGATACCTACCTTGATAGCATCTGCACCTGCGGTTATAAGGTCATACGCAGCCTCTCCTGTTGCAATGTTTCCTGCTATAAGCTGACACTCAGGGAATGCGTTCTTAACCTCATATATTTTTCTCATTATATTCTGTGAATGTCCATGAGCAGAGTCAAGAACAAGGAAGTCAGCGCCAGCGCCAAGAAGCGCGGTAGCTCTTTCGATAGCATCCTTGGTAACGCCTATCGCAGCACCACAAATAAGTCTTCCGCGCGCATCCTTTGCGGAATTAGGATATTTTGTAGCCTTTTCAATATCCTTAATAGTGATAAGTCCCTTCAACACATTGTTTTCATCAACAAGGGGAAGCTTTTCTATTTTTCTCTGACGAAGTATTTCCTGCGCCTCGGAAAGAGTTGTGCCTTCAGGAGCGGTAACAAGATTTTCCTTTGTCATAACATCGGATATACGCATGCTGTAATCAACAAGAAATCTCATATCACGGTTTGTGATAATACCGATAACTCTCTTGTTTTCGTCACATATCGGAACACCGGAGATTTTAAACTTACGCATCAACTGCTCAGCTTCGTAAACATAGTTATCAGGTCCAAGGAAAATCGGATTTGTAATAACACCGTTTTCACTTCTCTTAACTCTGTCAACATGGTCTGCCTGAGCCTCGATAGACATGTTCTTGTGAATAGTTCCGGCACCACCCTCACGAGCGATTGCTATTGCAAGATTCGCCTCGGTTACCGTATCCATAGCGGCACTCATAACAGGAATGTTAAGAGTAATTTTGTTCGTAAGTCTTGTTTTGAGCGAAACATCTGCAGGAAGAATATCGCTTTTTGCAGGGACTAAAAGAACATCATCAAACGTAAAGCCTTCCTTGGTAAATTTTGAACTGTAATCCATAAAACCTCCTTGCCGAATTCTGTCGGCGATTCCAATAGTATTACAAAATATTATATCAAATATTACAACGCTTGTCAACCTTTTTTGAGAGTTTTTTATTCGTCACAGTACATAATTTTATATTGGTTTTATAACAGCTATTTTGTAAAGTCTTAAAAGAAAAAAGCATACGGGTAAGTATCATGCTCACTCCTATGCTTTAATTACAGTCAATTCTAAACGCAACTGTGAGTGCATATAATGATTATATATTAAACAGAAATGGAAGTAACGGCGTGAACAGACTGAGAAGATTTGTATTTAACGGAATACTGATGTCGGCGGTTTCATTGCTCATGCGTTTGGTTGCCGTTGCCTTTAATGTTTATGTTTCAAATAAAATAGGGGCTGTCGCAAAG
>JAGCJD010000163.1 GCA_017648425.1 Clostridia bacterium
CATAAGGCAGATCCGCAGGATCAATACCATGTCCCTCATTATAAACAGTAACGAGAGCCTTTTTGTTTTTCAATCGCTTGATACCTATCCTGAACACACCGCCCTCACACGCAAACTTCATGGCGTTGTCACAAAGATTATACACCACCTGATATATGGCATCTCTATCGGCAAGCACCGTCAGCTCGTCATCAGAGCAGTCGAATTCCACCTCCAAGCTTTTGTCGTTTATCTTTTTCTCAATGGAAATAACTATCTCACGACACATCTCGCAAATATCGAACGGCGCCATGGTAAACTTTCTGTCACCCGCCTGTATTCGCGAAAGATCAAGCAGTGAAGCCACAAGGCGTGACAACCTCTTTATCTCGGTAGATACTATACGCAAATAATACTCGTGCTTGTCGGGCGGTATAACTCCGTCAAGAATACCGTCAACAAATCCCGAAATAGAAGTCATGGGAGAACGCAGATCGTGAGATACATTCGACATAAATGTATTTCTCATCGTATCATAGTTGTCAAGCGACTCCGCCATGTTGTTGATAGCCACAGAAAGCTCCGCTATCTCATCGTTCCCTCTTACGGGAACTCTCACATCAAATTTTCCTCTTGCAAATTGCTTTGCCGCATTGCTTATATCTTTAAGCGGGCTCGTTATCCTCTCGGTTATAAAGTACACCGCTATAAGCGCCGCAAGAAGCACCCAGAGTATCGCTACAACTATTGCCTTGATAATAGTTTGAAGCAACTCGGAAAGCATCTGCGACTCCGCGCACACGAACACCGTACCGCATACCGCCTCGTCATTGTTGTATATCGGAACGGCGTGAACATATCTTTCCGTCCTAAAAACGCCCTTAAGCTTTGCGTCCTTACCTGAAACCGCGCTTCCATTGTTTATCTCGTCCATAAACGCCTTGGGTATATTCGCGCCCTCACGGGTCTTATCAGCGCCGACTTGAAGCACTATCCTACCCGAATTGTCAGAAACGAGTATGGTAATATCGTCTGCGTTTGCGGATATAGTTCCGAGCATTGACTCAGCCTCTGCCCTCACGGGGTTGACAACTCCGTAAACGCTGTCCGAAGCGGAGCGGTTGAACAAGCCTTCAACATATGTCACCGAGGACTTGGCTGAATTTTCCATTATATCGTGCTTTGCATCGGTCGAATAGCTGACGATAATAGAAGACACGATAAAGATTATCACAAGGAAGCTTGAAAGGATTATAAGCATAAATGCAACGACATATTTTGCAAATATGTTCTTAAACATTCTGTTTTCCTCCTTAAATCAAAAGCAGGAACGGCCATGCGGGCGTTCCTGCCGTATAAGTAAATATCAGCCGAGAAGCTCGAACTTGTATCCAACTCCCCAAACCGTTTTAAGCGTCCACTTGTCGGAAACGCCCTCAAGCTTTTCTCTCAAACGCTTAACATGAACATCAACGGTTCTTGAATCTCCCAGATAATCAAAGCCCCAAACCTTGTCAAGGAGCTGATCTCTGGTAAATACACGGTTGTAGTTTGAAGCAAGGAAGTAAAGCAGCTCAAGCTCCTTGGGGGGAACATCAACGGGCTTGCCGTTGAGTTTAAGCTCATACTTCTGGTGGCTTATCTCAATGTTATCAAACTTTATGACCTCGTCATCATTCTGATTGGTGTGAGCCTGATAACGGCGGAGAACCGACTTAACTCTCGCGCTGAGCTCCTTCATGTCAAAGGGCTTTACAACAAAGTCGTCCGCGCCAAGCTCAAGACCGAGGACCTTGTCAAACACCTCGCCCTTAGCGGTGATCATAATTATCGGCTTTGAGGACATCTCTCTTATTTCACGGCAAACCTGCCAGCCGTCCTTTTTGGGAAGCATAATATCAAGAAGAACGAGATCGGGCTCGTATATCTTAAAGAAATTAATTCCCTCAGCGCCGTCATGCGCTATTTTTACTCCATAGCCTTCATTTTCAAAATAAAGCTTAAGAAGCTCACATATGTTTTCGTCGTCGTCAACGACAAGGATCTTCGTATCCAGCATTTAAGTACCCTCCGATTATATTTTTATACAGCGCGCGACCGCGCATAGCCATAACTACAAACTATCAAATAACATTATATCATACTTCTATCGAAATTGCAAACACTTTTTTAAAATTTCATAAATTTTTTTGCAAAAAACATACTTTTTCACTCTTTTTCACGCCAAATCAACAAAAAGCCCCGCCCGAAACACAAAAAGCACGAACTTCAAGCTTGCCACGGCGAGCTTTTCTTGACATAAAACAAAATTGGTGGTAAAATATCTATGAAAGGCAGGGACGCAAAATGAACGCAAAGAAATGGCTCAGTAAAAACACCTCGTCACTACAAGGAAAAACAGTCGCCGTAACAGGAAGCACGGGCGGAATAGGGCGTGAGCTCTGCCGACATCTGGCAATGCTTGGCGCAGACCTCGTATTGCTTGACCGAAACCCCGAACGCTCAGAAAAGCATAAGGACGAGCTTAAAAAACACTATGGCATAAATGTAAACTGCATAACCACCGAGCTTGAAGATACGCAAAGCGTAATAAACGCCGCAAGGAATATAGAAAAAATGGGAATAGACGCCCTTATCCTCAACGCGGGAGCCTATAAGATACCCCGCCATGAATGCTCCACGGGCTACGACAATATATTTCAAATAAATTTCGCATCTCCCCTGCTACTCGTAAAGGAGCTGCTGCCGCACCTGAGGCAAACCAACGGCAAAATAATCGCCGTATCCAGCATAGCGCACAGATATTCAAAGGTAGATGCAAGCGACATCGACTTCAAAGCAAGAAAAAGCTGTGCCCTCGCGTACGGAAACTCAAAGCGTTTTCTTACATTCTCCCTGTACGAATTGTTCAAGAGCGAAGATAAAGTCACGCTGTCCATAACCCACCCGGGTATAACGCTAACAAATATAACATCACATTACCCAAAGATCATATTTGCCCTTATCAAAAACCCAATGAAAATAATTTTCATGTCGCCGAATAAAGCTAGCCTGTGCGTGCTTAAGGGCGTATTTGAGCCGTGTAGCGAAAACGAATGGATAGGACCGAGGCTCTTTGACATATGGGGCAAGCCAAAAAAGAAAAGACTGCGCCCACTGTCAAGCGCAGAGCTTGAGGTTATAAGCACGGTGTCGGGAAGCATAGAAAAATAAAAGCTGCAACATGTTCCTATTGACACAGCCTATAAATTATGGTATAATTCTCGGGATACAAAAAATGGGAGAAAAAATATGCCACTTGAATTTTCATTTTATTTTAATAGCGTATTGCTCGGCATAGGACTTGCAATGGACGCATTTTCCGTATCCATGGCGAACGGACTGAACGAGCCGCAAATGAAAAAACGAAAAATGCTCGGTGTTGCTGGAATGTTTGCATTTTTACAGGCGCTCATGCCAATGATAGGCTGGACCTGCGTGCATTCGCTCGTAAAATATTTTAGCGCATTTGAAAAATTCATACCGTGGATAGCGCTCGTTCTGCTTTGCTTCATAGGTGGGAAAATGCTTGTTGAGGGAATAAGATGCAAGGACTGCGAATGCGAGGAATGCAAGCCTGCACTTGGCTTTGTAGCGCTGCTCGTGCAAGGAATTGCCACATCAATAGACGCGCTTTCGGTCGGCTTTACCATATCCGAATACGACATTGCGAGCGCCTTGATGTCGGTCTTGATAATAGCGACAGTAACATTCGCAATATGTATGGGCGGAATAGCGATAGGAAAGAAAGCGGGCACACACCTAGCAGACAAGGCAGGAATATTGGGTGGCGGAATACTCATATTTATAGGAATAGAAATATTTGTAACGAGCTGGTTTTAATAAAAGCAGAAAATTTTAAAAAAACTGAAAAAAAGTGCTTGACAAACCCAAAACATTGTGATATAATACGCTTTGTCAATGGGGCATCGCCAAGCGGTAAGGCAACGGACTCTGACTCCGTCATTACCTAGGTTCGAATCCTAGTGCCCCAGCCAAAAAGAAACACCACCCAACAGGGTGGTGTTTCTTTTTGGTCGGAGCACAGGCGCTTCGCGCCTTGCTCCGCAAGGCAAAGCCGCAGCGGAATTAGGTTCGCATTTTGCGAGCAAGGCGATGGGAGCTCGCTCACGAGAGCCGCGAGCAAAAATCTTCGCGCAACGCGCGAATACCCTAGTGCTCGCGAAGCGTTGTGGAGTTAGGTTCGCATTCGAGCCGAAAGCCGTTTTGTGTCATTCTGAGCGAGCGGAGCGAGTCGAACTTTTTCGTCCGAGATCCCAAACGTCACCTTGTGCCGTTTGATCCTCGCCTTGCTCGGACTTCGACTGCGCTCAGGATGACACGGACGA
>JAGCJD010000164.1 GCA_017648425.1 Clostridia bacterium
CGGGCCGTGATAAAGCACGTCACCGAGGAGCAAAAGGCGCTCCGCTCCCGACTCTTTGTACGCCGCGACAAGTCGCTCGGCGCATTCAAGATCGCCGTGTATATCAGATGCAATCATAAGTTTCATCAGCGAATACTTCCCTCTCCTCTTATGAGGTATTTTTCAGTGGTAAGCGCGGAAAGTCCCATAGGTCCTCTTACGTGAAGCTTCTGCGTGGAAATTCCTATCTCCGCACCAAAGCCAAACTCGCCACCGTCTGTAAATCTGGTCGACGCAGTGACGTACACAGCCGCAGAATTTACCCGCTTTTGGAACTTCTCAGCATTTACCTCATTGCTTGTGACTATCGCCTCGCTGTGGGCGGTGCTATGCTTATTTATATGAGCTCTAGCATCATTCAAGGTATCGACCACCTTGACAGCTCCTATAAAATCGTTATACTCGGTATAATAATCCTCGTCGGTGGCACTTTTTGCTTGGGGAACGAGCACGCAGGTCTTTGCGCAGCCGCGTATCTCGACTTTATATTCTGCCATTACTTTGGCAAATTCGGGCAAAAATCGTCCCGCTACTCCCGCATGGACGAGGACGCTTTCAATTGCGTTGCACACTGATGGACGAGAGCATTTTGCGTTAAGAGCTATGCTTATAGCCATATCGATATCGGCGCTATCGTCAATGTAAAGGTGGCAGTTGCCTGCTCCCGTTTCTATGACGGGGACTTTGGCATTTTGCGTGACGCTTTGGATAAGCCCCTTCCCGCCTCTTGGAATAAGAACATCTATTTTTCCGCGCATGGACATAAGAGCATTGGCGCTTTCACGGTCGGTATTGGTAACGAGCTCTATGCAATGGGGATCAAGCTCGCACAAGGATACGGCGCGCTTTAATGAGTTAACGATAGATTTGTTTGTGTTGATAGCTTCCTTGCCTCCGCGAAGCACGACCGCATTTCCTGTTTTAAGGCACAGAACTGCGGAATCCACGGTAACATTTGGTCTTGCTTCGTAAATAATGGCGACAACTCCGAGCGGAACTCGTATTCTGTTTATCTCAATGCCTGAGGGGCGACTCCATACCTCTCCCTTGCCAACGGGATCTTCTAAAAGAGCGACATCACGCACAGATGCGCAAATGCTTTCTATCCTATCCTTTGTAAGCCTGAGTCTGTCGATCATAGCGCTAGGAACGCCGTTTTCAGATGCGAACGCAAGATCCTTTTCGTTTGCCTCGATTATGCTGTCTGCGTCCTCCAAAAGCGCTTGCGATATGCGCATAAGCACTGAGTTCTTTTTTTGAGAATCTGCAAGAGCCAGAGTAGCCGCTGCCGCTCTTGCGTTATCGCAGAGTATTTCTATTTCCTGATAAACTGTCATTTTATAACCGTCCTTGTTAAATTTTTGCAAGCGCCTTTTCTATTTCAAGAATAAACACGCCGTGAAAATCTCCGTTATTGTAAAATGCTTTGAGAGATTGGTCAAGAAACTCACTTTCATTAAGGCTTCCTTCATAGAGCTTTCTGCAAACGAGAGCTACGCTTGCCTCGTTTATTATCGGAACGCCTTCGTGTTCGAGCGTACTAAGTCCTGCGAGTTCAAGCTTGTTGCAGTCCTTTCCCGACTTTGTGCCACATATGTTAAGAGCTCCTCTGTATTCGTCGCTGAGAAATGCAAGAGAAATTTTGTCTTCGTTACGCACGAGCCCGAATGTATGTCTTTGAGGTCGGATAAAGCATACCGCAACGGGCTTGTTCCAAAGCACGCCGAGGCAACCCCAGCTTGCTGTCATAGCGTTGACGCCGTTTTTATCTCTTGCTGTTATAAGCATCCAATCCTTGCCGATAAGCTTGAGCGCATTTTCAAGCTCGTATGGAGAAATTTCCTTGAAACTACTCATATATTACTCCTAGCTCTGTTTTTACTATATATTCTACTAATATGATAACAAAAAAATTCCGTTTCGTCAAGAAAAAGCAAGGCTTTTTCTCAAATGTTACAAGATATATAATGAAAATTTAGAATTTTTCAAAAAAAATTCTAGATGTTTTTGGTATAATCATAGATAATCATTCTTGGAGGTAAAGCAATGCAAAACAACATCAAATTTATAAGAAAATTGCCTATTCCCAAGGATTTGAAGGAGCAATTCCCCCTCAAACCCGAATATGCGCAAAAAAAGACAATACGAGACAAGGAGATTGCCGATGTTTTTACGGGTAACTCGGACAAGCTCATACTTATAATCGGACCTTGCTCTGCGGACAGAGAGGACGCAGTTCTTGATTATATTTCAAGACTCGCTAAGGTTCAGGAAAAGGTAAAGGACAAAATAATAATTATACCAAGAATATACACCAACAAGCCTCGTACGACCGGTGACGGCTACAAGGGTATGCTTCACCAGCCTGACGCGCACGCGCAAGAGGATATGCTTGAAGGAATAATCGCAATTCGCCGTTTGCATACCAGAGCTATTGAGGAAACCGGACTTTTCTGCGCTGACGAAATGCTGTATCCTGAAAATTACAGATATCTCTCCGATCTGCTTGCTTATGTAGCGGTGGGAGCAAGGTCGAGCGAAAATCAACAGCACCGTCTTGTAGCGAGCGGAATAGATATTCCCGTAGGAATGAAAAACCCAACGGGCGGAGATATTTCCGTAATGCTCAATTCAATTACAGCAGGTCAGCACCCGCATACATTCCTTTACAGAGGCTGGGAATGCGTATCCTCGGGAAATCCGTTGACACACGCTATTCTTCGCGGTTATGTCAATGATCACGGAGAGTCTATTCCTAACTACCATTATGAGGATCTTATCCACCTCTACCATGAATATTCTGCAAAGAAGCTTGCAAATATGGCGGTCATTGTTGATGCAAACCATGCAAACTCCGGCAAGAAGTACCTTGAACAGGAAAGAATTTGTAAGGAAGTGCTACACTCCTGCCACCACAGCAGCGAGATAAAGTCCATTGTAAAGGGCTTTATGATAGAGAGCTATATTGAGGACGGAACACAGAGTATAGATGACGGAATATACGGAAAATCTATCACTGACCCTTGCCTTGGCTGGGAAAAGAGCGAGCGCCTTATCTTGGATCTTGCAGATCTCGTATAATTTGTAAATAAAAACAAAAAAACAGCAGTAGTTTTCTGCTGTTTTTTTGTTTTGTTATATTATTTGAGCAGAGCTGCTCCGATAATGCCTGCATCGTTGCCGAGCTTTGCGATACGGATATCCGTAAGAGCAACGATAGTTCCGCCGTACTGCTCTTTTCTTATGATAGGAAGGAGAGAGTCGATAAGCGACTGTCCTTCGCCCGAAACTCCGCCACCGAGGGATATTACCTCAGGCTGGAATATGTTGATAATTGTTGCAAGTCCCGATGCAAGATATTTTATGTACTTGTCGTAAACCTCTTTTGCTGCCTCGTCACCTGCTCGCATGTGGTCGCAGGCTGTTCTGCCCGAAACTCTTGCCGCTTGGGACATTGATGTGTATCGACCGCTTGCGCGACACTCCTCAAGCTTTTCGTTAGTCATGCGAATAAGCGCCGTTGCGGAGGAATATGCTTCCCAGCAACCGCGTCTTCCGCATGAGCAGGGAGCTCCGTCAACCTCTATAACGATGTGTCCGAGCTCTCCACCTGCGTAGTTAAAGCCTGAATACACCTTTCCGTCAATGATTATTCCACCGCCAACTCCTGTGCCGAGGGTTATCATTATGCTGTTTTTACTGCCCTTTGCAGCGCCTGCGCAGGCTTCTCCCCATGCGGCGGCATTTGCATCGTTTTCTATTCTTACGGGAATGCTCTCTCCAAGATTATCTTTGAGGAGCTGTGCGATAGGAAATTTTTTAAAGGGAAGGTTATTTGCGTACTCGACCACGCCTGTATCGTGATTTGCAATACCCGGGGACGCTATGCCTATACCCTCTATGTCCGAAAGAGAAATTCCCATTTCAGCGCAAATGCTCTTGCAAAGTTTTGCTATATCCTTAACTATCTCCTCGGCGGGGCGAGATGCGCCCGTGGGGGAGCTTATTTTTTTGACGAGCTCTGCGTTTTCGTTTACAAGACCTACGGCGATATTTGTTCCGCCAAGGTCAACACCTATTCTGTACATAAAAATCTCCTTATAATGCTTTATACATATATTATAATTTATAAATTTTTTCGTGTCAAGGATTTTTCTTGCTATTTTTTATATAATATTCGCAATATTCACACAGCGGGCATTTTTCGCACATTGGTGAGCGAGCTGTGCATACATCACGACCGAACTGAACTATTCTATGGCAAAAATCCGATTGCTTTTGGGGCTCTATAAGAGCGGACATGGTTTTTTCCACCTTGAAGGCGTCCTTTACATCGGTTGAATACATTCCAAGGCGTCCGCAAATGCGAATGCAGTGTGTGTCGGCAACGACTGCCGGCTTGCCGTATATATCTCCAAGCAAAAGATTTGCTATCTTTCTTCCTATACCCGGGAATTTCAAGAGCTCGTCCATGCTGTCAGGAATAACTCCCGCGTATTTGTCACGGAGCATGATGCACTCGCTTTTTATATTGTCGGATTTGGTTTTCCACAATCCGCAGGGGCGGACTATATCGTCTATCTCCTCAACGGGGGCGTCTGCCAACGCGTCAAGTGTTGGAAATCTCTCAAACAGCACGCGACAGACCTCGTTTACTCTTGCGTCTGTGCATTGTGCCGAAAGGCGAGCCATTACCATGA
>JAGCJD010000165.1 GCA_017648425.1 Clostridia bacterium
AAGAGCCCGAGGTCGAGGCTGACGAGGCAGTAGAGGTCATCGTCACCACAGAGGAGCAGGACGAGGAGATAGAAGAGCTTATCGCTGCTATTCCCGAAACTGAGGAAATAGAAAACGGCATTGACGCCATTGATGTATTCTGGAAGGAGCGCCCCGATAAGACCTATCGTTACGATCCCGATGGAAACACCGTTGAAAGTGGCGACATAGTTCTCGTCCCCACAAGAGATGAGGCAAACGATAAAGATATCGTTAGAGAGGTAGCGGTTTCACGCGGAAACTACAAGGTAGATCCCGCAACCCTCGACCGCCCCTTAAAAAAGATAATCGGAGTTGTCAAGCGCAAGGCTGAACAGATATTCACCGCTATGATCACTCCAACCGAGGAAAACGAAAACAACGACTAAAAATTACGAAAGAAAGGTGAGTGATTTATAATGAAAGCTTGGAAGATAAGTCTGATTTGTATCTTGCTCACCTTTCTTTGCTTGTTCACTACTTTGGGTTACGCATCGTTCTCATCTTCAATGAGAGTGTCGGGAACCGCAAACATTGAAGTCCCCGAGGGCTTATTTATTACAAAAATAAGAGAGATCTCAAGTGGAAGCCTTGATGTTAAATCGGTTTCCTTTGTAGAACACTCAACAACCGTCAGCTCATCGCTCAGCCGAAGCGGAACCAGCGCAGGAACAGTGGAGTATGAGATAACCGTACTGAACAACACGACACACGAGTATGCTTATCGCGGACTTTATTATATGACTTCCCACGAAAACAACTCGTATATCAGCACATCAAATGCCAACAACAAGCTTGGAATAGTTGTAAGCTTCCCCAACGGAAGCCTTGTAGGCCCGCAGGATACTCTTACATTCAGAGTTAAATATACCGTGGGCAGAAGCATTGGCAGAAACATGACCTTGAACACTCTGGTGAATTTCCAATTCGGTATAAATGTTGACTCTGTCGACAAGGCATACGACATAGTTCACCACAAGTTCCTGGATATTTTGAACACGGCGTCGACCTATCAACAGCTAGTAGATGTTCTTGACGACAAATTTGACGGCGATCAGACCTGGACCTCAAACTATGTAGGTAATGTCGGAAACGCCGTTGACAATGATATGATGACCGTTGAAACGCTCTTTGCGGGACAGCTTACCATGATGGTAAACGGAAAAGCGCAAAAGGCGTGGGTAATTATCAAGCACGAGGACCTGGACGGAAACGAATTAACGGGTGACGACTATACTGTAAGGTATAATCAGTACGGAGATGTTACTCACAAGGGCTGTGAGATGACACTCTATATGACTGTCGATCCATTGAATCAGGCAAATGGCTGGGCGCCCGTATATGTAACGGTATTTACCTGCGACCGTGATATAAACGGCAATACTATAAGTAAATGGTATCAGGTCGGAAGCACATACCAAGGTCAGGCTAACATTGTCGGATACAGAGGAGAATACGGCGGAACAGGCTCGTTTGTAACGGATAACTGGAAATCATACGCTTCCGCTTATCAGGTAACCGAGAGCTATTCATACTCTATCGGCGCTGATGTTTCAATAAAAACGCTTATGCAGACCGTAGACCAATCTACAATAACCGAGTTCCAAAGGCTTCTCGTAAGCGCAGAGGCTATGATAGCAAATCAGAAGTATGCGGGAACGGGTATCACGGTCGTAGAGGACGCATATGCAAAGGCAGCGGCGTTCTATACTCTTGACGCAAACGGCAAGGCAATTGCAGATCAGGATACGAGGAGAGTTTGGCTCATACCTATCATGCAGGAGCTTGATCATGTTTTGACCGTAGCCCAAGAAGCTATTGATAAGGTCGAGCAAGGCAGATAACTTCTGTATCAACATAAAAACGAAATCAACACGGTAATATCCGTTTAACAGATAAATGGAGGCGCTTGCAAAGTAAGCGCCTCTATTTATTATATCACAGCAAATCTCAAAAGCGCTTCTCCCTGCTCTGCCCTTGGGTAAAAGTCCTTTACACTGTTGACATTTTTTTAAAAGCGTGCTATAATGCTTTCAAATAAACATCAAAGTTAATTACTTTGGGGAGATATTAAATGCAAAATCAGTTCAATAAAATTATGGATATCGGTGAGCAGATGCTCATCTGCGGAGCAGAGGTGCACAGAGTTGAGGACAGTATGCAAAGAATGTGCTCCGCTATCGGGTTTACAAGAACAGATGTTTTTATAATCACATCAAGCATGGTGGTCACTGTATATACCGAAAACGAAAATTTTACTCAGACGAGAAGAATACAGTCAACAGGAACTAATCTTGAAAAGCTCCATAGACTGAACTCTCTGTCAAGAAAAATATGCGAGCGCACTATCGGTGAAAGTGAACTTGACGCTGAAATCAAGCATATAAACGCAACAAAGCAACCGCCTTTATGGATAAAATGTCTGTCCTACTTTGTAATTGCAGGCGCTTTTGCGGTATTCTTTGGCGGGGGTATAGTTGATTTTGCCTGCGCGGCGATCATAGGTCTTTTGCTCTGTCTTTTGACCGAGCTTTTGGAAAAGGCAATGCCAAACAAATTTTTTATAAAGTTTACAGGCTCGTTCCTCATAACTCTCGGCGCATACGCGTTTATGCGTCTTGGAGTGACAAACAGCATGGACAAGGTCATTATCGGTAACATAATGCTACTCATTCCGGGCGTGGGAGTTATAAACTCTCTGCGAGATCTCTTGGTCGGCGACAGCATTGCAGGCCTTTTAAGGCTTATCGAGGCATTGCTTTTAGCCTTTTCGATAGCGGCGGGATATTTCCTGTTCGTATTTTTAATGGGAGGTAGAATAATATGACCTCTCTTATACAGATAATAGTAGCCTTTTGTGGCTCGTTGGGATTTGCCGTTCTTTACAACATAAGAGGAAAAAAGCTTGCGCTTGCAGCGCTTGGCGGACTGCTCGCGTGGTCACTCTTTCTTTTCCTCGGACTGTTTATTGACAGCGAGCCTATAAGATATCTGATAGTTTCCATGACTGTATCGCTTTATGCGGAGATATTGGCACGCGCCTTAAAAACTCCCGCAACGACATTTATTATAGCGCCTCTTATACCTCTTGTTCCGGGAGGATCGTTGTATTACACCATGTCGAGCGCATTTAGCGGAGATCTTAATCTATTTATCGGAAACGCTGTTCACACTCTGTCACTCGCGCTTTCAATTGCCATTGGCGTTGTTGTGGTAGCCGCCGCAACACATTTTATAATGCGCCTCAGAACGCTAAAAAAGAATGTATAACAAAAAAAGGAGCAACGATGCCGAGCAAAAATTATACCATTTTGGCGCTACTCTTGTAACGAATAATATTATAACAATTTAGCGATGTTATACTGTATTTACTGCGCAATAGTCCTCTCTTGCTCAATATTTTTCTTGACAACAAGAGGCTTTTATGCTAGAATGAGCATATATGCGGATTAGGAGATATTTTCATGAATGTTCTTATTACAGGCGGAAGCCGTGGCATAGGAAGGGCGTGCGTTGAGCTGTTTTCGGGCGAGGGGCACAGCGTGACCTTTTTTTACAGATCGAATGACGCTTGCGCCGAGGAGGTTACCCATCTTACGGGAGCAAGAGCAATAAAATGCGATATAAGTGACGCAGAGCAAGTAAAAAGTGCCGTTGCTGAGATTGGAGATATTGATGTTCTTGTAAACAACGCGGGAATAAGCTCGTTTTGCTTTTTTGACAGCATTTCCAATGACGAATGGGACAGTATGCTCAACACAAATCTGTCGGGCGCGTTTTATGTAAGCCGTGAGGCTTGCAAAAAAATGATATCAAGGAAAAGCGGACGCATTATAAATATAGGCTCTATGTGGGGTAAGGTAGGCGCATCATGCGAGGTACATTATTCCGCATCAAAGGCGGGACTGCGAGGCATGACGCTGGCGCTTGCCAAGGAGCTTGGTCCGAGCGGTATCACCGTCAACTGCATCGAGCCTGGTGTAATTGATACGGAAATGAACGCGCATCTTTCAAGTGAAGATATTGCCGCTCTTTGTGAGCAAGCTCCGCTTGGAAGAATAGGACGCGCTGAGGAGGTCGCGCAGCTTGCGCTGTTCCTTGCCTCCGACAAGGCATCGTTCATTACGGGACAGCTTATAGGAATTGACGGCGGATATGCTATCTGACATAATAAAAAATCCCCCTATAATGGGGGGATTTTTATTGTTTTTTCATGGCATTAACGGCTACCGATAAAGCAAGTGGCAGGATCAGCATTCCGCCAATACCAAAAAGCCTTGCGCCAAGCATCATTGTTATTAGCGTGGCAAGCGGGTGAAGTCCCATTTTTTTGCCAACTATCCTCGGCTCGGCAATTTGTCTGACAACGGTTATAATAATATAAAGCGCTATCATTCCTACGCCCTTGAATATTCCCCCAGATAAAAGCGAGAGTATTCCCCAAGGAATAAGTACAGCTCCCGCCCCAAACACGGGTAATATATCAACACAAGCAATACATATAGCGCCGATAACGGCGACCTTGGGATATATTATGAGAAGCCCCACAAGGACCTCGCAAAATGTCAGCAAAAAAAGCCATGCGTATGCCTTTATATATCCCGCCACAGCAAAGAGCGCGCTTTGCTTTATTTTTTTAAGAGGCTCTGCACTTTTGCTACAAAACATACCCAAAAGAAACGACCTTATGCTTTTCATATCCATGCTGAAATAGTATGCAGATATCACAAACGCAAAGACGGACAGAAAAAATGTGGGGCTTGTGCGTATAACCTTTCCTAAAAATGTCCCCGCAAGCTCATACGCCCGTGTAAGCAATTCCTTTACAAGTCTGTCCGTGTTCTCTCCGAGCATATCCACAGCATGATCAACGACACCTCCTATAATAGGGGCTTCACCTATCGATACGGGAACAAGCGAAATTATACCCCCGCCCGAAATCGCTGACAAAAGCCCCGAAAGTTCAAGCACGAGATGTCGGCAGAGCGCAAACGCCCCATATCCCAACGCGCAAAAAAACACGGTAACGATAAAAAAGGCGCAAAGCGAATATCTTATTCCCGTTATTCCCGATGCCCTGAGCGATATTTTATATACTATAAACGAAAGAATAAATGCAAGTAAAAACGGGGCAAGAGGTAAAAGCAGATATTCAAAAAACAAATATCCGCACAGAGCGAATATGCAAAAGCAAAAAAGCTTTGAAGCAAGTGTTTGCCAATCCTTTACCACCTTTCCACCTCTTTCTTGTATATATAATGTCAGCTTGTATATAGAATATATGAGCGTGAAAATATTAATTATGACATACAGACTATTGACAAAACAGACTTTTTCTGCTAAAATGATTAAGTTAAAAGATACAGAAAGGAATAACAGAATGAAAAAAACACTGTGTTTAGCGCTCGCGTTGCTTACCGTTCTTGCATTACTCACATCTTGTAAAATTCAAAAGCAGGAGGTAGTTGAGGAGGAAACGACCGCTGTCGAAACTCACATTGCACCCACAGAGGAGCAGATAGACCTTTCCGAGATAGCAAGCCTTGAAGGCGTTACCGAATCCCAGGAGCAGACCAACTATGTGCTGATAAGCGTTGATGGATACGGTCAGATGCTCGTTCGCCTCTACCCCGATGTCGCTCCCAAAACGGTAGCAAACTTTAAGGACCTCGTTTCAAAGAAATTCTATGATGGGCTTATATTCCACCGAGTTATCAAAAAC
The DNA here is from genome assembly GCA_017648425.1 of Clostridia bacterium. Taxonomy (GTDB): domain Bacteria; phylum Bacillota; class Clostridia; order Oscillospirales; family CAG-272; genus HGM12713. Next base: position 5,741 of record JAGCJD010000165.1, read on the forward strand.
TTTATGATACAGGGCGGAGATCCTCTCGGAACAGGAATGGGTGGATCAGGAACCGATATATTCGGTGAGTTCACCGACAACGGCTTTGAAAACAACCTTCACCACAGGAGAGGTGTAGTTGCCATGGCAAGAAGCAACGATCCCAACTCTGCATCATCACAGTTCTATATATGTCACAAGGATTCAGGCGTTGCAGGAATCAACGGTCAGTATGCTACATTCGGTTATGTAGTTTACGGAATTGATGTCGTTGATAAAATAGCAAAGGTCAACACAAACAGTAATGACAAGCCCCTGAAAAATGTTGTTATCACATCTATAAGATTTGCAAATGTTCCTCAAAACTAACAATAAAAAACAGTCTGCATCACTTTTTTGTGATGCAGACTGTTTTTTAGTTGCTTTTTTCCATTTGCCTGATAATTGCGTCCACAAGCATCTGCTCTGCTTGCTCAATTCCGCTGGCTTCAAGTGAACAACCCGATGCCCTCATGTGTCCTCCGCCACCAAAAATACGGCAGACGGCAGATACATCAAAATCCGTGCTTGAACGCATAGAAACTCTGAAAAAGGGCTTAGGCTCGGACTGACGGACGGAAAACGCCACTTCAACACCACCGACAGAGCGAGGTATCTCAATGACTGTTTCCATATTCTCATCGCAAAGTCCAAGCGACTGAACCGATGAATACGGAATAGTGACAGAAGCTATTCTGCCGTCATAGTGAAGCTTTAATCTCCTTGCCGCTTCTCCCTCCGCGCTCATCTGTTTTTTTGTCTTGGAATTAAAAAGTATATGATTTATTCTCGCGCTCTCCGCGCCAGCCTCCAAAAGCTCCGCGGCTATGCGGTGCGTCCTTGGCGTAACATTTGCAAATCTAAATCCTCCCGTATCCGAGCTTATTGCGGCGTAAACGCAGTTGATTATTCTCGGTGTTATAATGGGAAGCCTACCCTGCGCGTACAAAGTCTTTGCGATTTCAAAAATTATTTCTCCCGTTGCCGAAGCGGTTGCATCAATGTAGTTATCCGCATATATAGTTCCCGTTCCGTGGTGGTCTATCATAAGGTCAATGTCCTTACGAAGCATATCAAAAAGAACACCAAGCTGTGAAGGAGATGCAGAATCCACGCTGATAACTCGCTCATGTCCTATACTCATTCCGTCCTCAATAACAACGCTTCCCTGCGTGTCCTCGGACAAAAACTTCAACCTTTCTGGAACTTCATCGGCGCACGCGCACATGGAGAATATACCCATAAGACGAAATATTTCTTTAAGCGCGAACGCAGAGCCAACAGCATCGGCATCGGAACGCTCATGATATATGATAAGCGTTTTTTTATTCTCACACAAACGGTTACACAGCGCGTCCATGTCGAGAGATACAAAATTATTCAGCATCGCTCTCGTCCTCATCAGGCGCAGATATTTCAATTCCGTTCAACAGCTTTGATATATGAGCGCCATGCTCGATAGAATGGTCTTCATAAAATGTAAGCTCAGGCGTCATACGGAGATTGAGCCTTTGAGCAAGCTCGCGGCGAACATATCCCGCGCACGATTTAAGTCCCTTTGCGACCTCCTTTTTATCCCCCAGCATAGCCGAGTAATAGACCTTTGCAAATTTAAGATCTCCCGTTGCCTCGACAGCAGTTATGCTTATGAACGCGTCCTTTACTCTGGGATCCTTTACCTCTCTGAGTATAAGAGCGAGCTCCTTTTGCATTTCATCATTTATTCTTCCTCGTCTGTAATTAGCCATATGCCCTCACAAATATAATTTATTGTTTTTAGCGTGATATAACTCTTGCCCTACTATTATATCACATTTTAAGCCTCAAATCAATAGCCGCGAAATATAATTAGGAAAAAAGATATTTTTTTAACAAATTGCTCTTGATATATTTTTAAGTTTGTGTTATACTATTATTTGGTAAATTTTTTGAAAGGTGGATTAACAAAATGACTTACAACAAAAAATCTGTTGAAGATATTGATGTTGCCGGCAAGCGAGTTCTCGTTCGTTGCGACTTCAATGTTACGCTCAAGGACGGAGTGATCACCTCTGACAAGAGAATTGTTGAGGCACTTCCCACTATTAAATACCTTCTCGATAAGGGCGCAAAGGTAGTTCTCTGCTCTCACATGGGTAAGCCCCACAGCATTTTCACTGAGGGATTTGGTCTTACCAAGAAAGAAAAGAAAAAGGTTGAGGCTCTTCCCGCAGAGGAACAGGCTGCCGCTACCGAAAAGCTTCTCAAAAAGGCTCTTGATGACAAGAATACTCTTACTCTCCGCCCCGTTGCGGCAAGACTTAACGAGCTTCTTGGCGATAAGGTAACATTTGCTGAGGACATTATCGGTCCTGACGCAAAGGCTAAGGTTGCAGCTCTTAAAGAAGGAGAGGCAGTTCTTATTGAGAATGTTCGCTTTGACGCAAGAGAAACAAAGAACGGCGCTGATTTTGCAAAGGAACTTGCATCATACGCTGACATCTTTGTAAACGATGCGTTCGGCTCTGCTCACAGAGCACACGCTTCTACTGCAGGTGTTGCAGATTATCTTCCCGCTGTTTGCGGATACCTTATCCAGAAGGAGATCGGCGTTATGGGTAAGGCTCTCGCAGAGCCCGCTCGTCCCTTCGTTGCAATACTTGGCGGAGCTAAGGTTTCCGACAAGATCGGCGTTATAAACAACCTCATTGAAAAGGTTGACACACTCATTATCGGCGGTGGAATGGCTTACACATTCTTCAAGGCTGCTGGTAACGATGTTGGAACTTCTCTCTGTGAGGAGGACAAGCTTGAGCTTGCTAACGAAATGGTAGCAAAGGCTAAGGCTAAGGGCGTTAACTTCATGATCCCCGTTGACAATGTAATTGCAACCGAGTATGATGAGAACGCTGAAAACAAGATCGTTGATTCTACCGCTATTCCCGCAGGTTGGATGGGACTTGATATAGGACCTAAGACCCGTAAGATCTTTGCGGACGCTATAAACGGCGCAGGAACAGTGGTTTGGAACGGACCTATGGGTGTTTCCGAGTGGAAGAACTTTGCCGCAGGTACTGAGGCAGTTGCTTCTGCTGTTGCAGAGAGTGGCGCTATCTCCATCATTGGTGGCGGTGACTCCGCAGCTGCTGTTGAAAAGCTCGGCTACGCTTCCAAGATGACACACATCTCCACAGGTGGCGGTGCTTCCCTTGAATTCCTTGAGGGTAAAGAACTTCCCGGTATAGCTTGCCTTCTTGACAAGTAATTAAAAACAATATGGGGCGACTTACGGTCGCCCCTCAAATCAGTAAAAAGGAGAATAAAGAAATGAATCCTTCCAAGAGAAGAACAGTTATCGCAGGTAACTGGAAGATGAATATGACTCCCAAGAGCGCAACCGCTCTTATCGAGGAGATGAAGCCCCTCGTTGCAGGTAAGGACGCTTGTGATGTAGTTCTTTGCGTTCCCGCAATCGACATTCCCGCAGCAGTTGAGGCTGCAAAGGGATCCAACATCAAGATCGGTGCTGAAAATGTACACTTCAAGGCTTCGGGCGCATACACAGGCGAGATCTCCGCTAACATGCTCGTTGAGGCAGGCGTTGAGTATGTAGTTATCGGACACAGCGAAAGACGCCAGTACTTCGCTGAAACCGACCAGACTGTAAACCTTCGCACACTCGCAGCTTTGAACGCAGGTCTTAAAGCTATCGTTTGCGTTGGTGAAACACTTGAACAGAGAGAGCTCGGTTACACCGAAACACTTCTCAAATACCAGACCAAGATGGCTCTTACAAATGTAAGCGCAGAGCAGCTCAAAAATGTTATAGTTGCATACGAGCCTGTATGGGCTATCGGCACAGGTGTTACCGCAACTGCTGAACAGGCAGACGAGGGTAACGGCTATGTTCGCGCAGCTATCGCAGAAGCATATGGTGCTGATGTTGCAGAAACCGTAACCGTTCAGTACGGCGGTTCTATGAACGATGCTAATGCCGCTGAGCTTTTGGCAAAGACCAATGTTGACGGCGGTCTTATCGGCGGTGCTTCCTTGGTAGTAACTAAGTTCGCCGCTATCGTTGACGCAGCACAGTAACTAACTATATAAAAAAGACAGTTGTTTTTAACAACTGTCTTTTTTATATTTTTTGCCCTGCCACGAGTCTCTTTCATAAAGCAGTTTATCTATATCGTTTATGACCGATACTTTTTTTCTGCTCCAT
>JAGCJD010000166.1 GCA_017648425.1 Clostridia bacterium
CCTGACGCCTATTATTCTGGCAAAGAATTTTATTCTTCAATCGCTTTCGGTCGTAATAATGCTCGTGTATGAGTATGTAAGAATTTTTAAAACAGAATTGTTAGCAAAAAAGACTGCAAAATAAACAAAAGGACAGAGAATGCAACTTCTCTGTCCTTTTGTTATTCCTTGGAATGTTTATTTTTTGACTGTACCTTTGAGGTGATTTACGAACTGCTGAGCCGTTCTGCCCGATATGCCTCCGTTGCGAAGCTCCCAGCGGTGAGCTTCAAGCAATATCTCCTCATCGCTCATTCCTTTAATTCCGTTTCTGCGGGCAAGTTCTAAAACTATACCGTCAAACTCGGTCTTTGAGGGCTTCATATATCCTATCGAAAGTCCAAATCTGTTGACGAGCGAGAGCTTTTCCTCAATGGTCTCCGAACGGTGTATATCTCCGTCTATCTCGGTGTCCGTTCTGTCCTTCCATGTTTCCTTTATCAGGTGACGGCGGTTTGATGTAGCGTATATAAGCACATTGTCGGGCTTGGTTTCAACTCCACCCTCAATTATCGCCTTTAAGTATTTGTACTCTATCTCCTGCTCCTCAAAGGACAGGTCGTCCATGTATATGATAAAGCGGTAGTTTCTGTTTTTTATCTCGGAGATTATTCTTGAAAGGTAGCGGAATTGGTGCTTGTATATCTCTATCATTCTAAGTCCGCTGTCGTAATATTTATTGACTATCGCCTTTATGCTCGTTGATTTGCCCGTTCCGCTGTCGCCGTACAAGAGGACATTGTTCGCTCCCCTTCCGTTGACGAACGCCTATGTATTCTCAATGAGCCTCTGCTTTTGTATCTCGTATCCGATAAGGTCGTCAAGGCTGACAGGCTCCATGTTGGATATGGGACGCATGGAAATTCCGCTTTCCTCGTCCCCCTCAAGTCTGAACGCCTTATTAAGGCCGTACATTCCCACGCCGAAGTCGCGGTAAAAGTCGGTTACCGCCTCAAATACTGCCTCTCCATCGGGGGCTTTTTCTATTTTCTGCGAAAGGGCTCTTACCTTTTCGCTCACATTTTTGTTGTATATCTGCTCACGCTTGGATATCGCTTTATAATCCGAAAGCACGGAAAAGCAGTTTATTCCAAGTTTTTGCTCGATTGACGAAAAATCATAGTCAAAAAGGCTCTTGAATACGGAACAATCGTTAAGAGCAAAGGTGTTTACAGTTCCCTCCTGCTTACCCGCCTTTTCATAGGTAAGGCTGAAAGGATTTTCGTTGGTTATCATGAGATATGTCAGATAATTGTGCCAGAGGTTGTTGTCAAATCCGTATTTGGTAGCAACTTCAAGCAAACGGCGTACCTGCGCGTATATGTCGGAGCGAAGCTGCTCCTCACTTGACGAGCCCTCGTCAAATCGGCGAAATATATCTCCAAGTGACGAGAGAATACTGTCCGCATCTCTGTCCGTATAAATTATCAGCTTTGATATTTCTCTGTACATATGCTTCTCCTATCAAAAAAGTATAATCATTATACATCTATACGCAAAATTTGTCAATGATTTAAGCCAAAAAACAATATCCTCAATTGTATAGATGCTTGATTTCTATAAAAATTCTTTTATTCTATTATCAATATCATATCCTAACAAAATCGGCAGAAAGAAAGCTCCTTCTGCCGATTTTTTAACGCACATTTAACTTTTACAGCTTTTCAAAAATCATTGTAGCCTGAATTCTATCTCCGCCTCCAAAGCCCTGGCTTTGTGCTGAAGCGGTCGTTATGGTGTGAAGACGGTATCCCTTTGCCGCTTGTTCATTTATTACACGCTCAAGCTCGGCAAGGTTTTTAGAGCCCGTTCCAATAAACTTTTCTTTAAGTGTTACCTGTAAAACTACATACTGCATTTGTATTCTCCTTTTTTATTATGTTTTTCATAAAATCCTTTATGAACAAATTCATTTTAACACTCAAAATCCAAAATGTCAATCCATTTTTCACCTTTATTAATAGAATTTAATAAAAACTATTGCAAAATTCGACAAAATGTGTTAAACTTGTCTTATAATTTAAACATTTGGAGGTCTTTATGACAAAGGCAAAGAAAATTACTCTCCTTATTGCCGCAGTTGTTATAATTGCCTTGCTCGTAGTAGCGTTCGTTACTGACGGTGCAAGCGCGGCATCTATCAAGTGTCCCGATTGTGACGGTGCACTTGCTGACTGCGAGACCTGCGGTGGCGAGGGCGTTGTCCTCGGCTCACTTTGGGCTCTGCTTCCCCCTATCATTGCTATCGGTCTTGCTCTGATAACAAAAGAGGTTTACAGCTCTCTGTTTATCGGTATCGTTATAGGCGGTATCCTTTATTCGGGCTTCTCGTTTACAGGCACTCTTGACGCCGTTATCAATGAAGGTCTTATCTCCGCAGTTGCGGGTAGCGCGGGAATATTCATCTTCCTCG
>JAGCJD010000167.1 GCA_017648425.1 Clostridia bacterium
AGTTGCCCTCAACATTCTTATAAAGTCCATCTGAGAATCTCTCAGAGTGTCCCATCTTTCCGAACACATGACCGTCAGGTGATGTAATTCCTTCGATAGCCGCGCAAGAATTATTGGGGTTGTACAAAATATCAGATGTAGGCTTTCCATTAAGATCAACATACTGAGTTGCGATCTGTCCGTTAGATGCAAGCTTTGCAATAAGCTCATCGGAAGCCAAAAATCTTCCCTCACCGTGAGATATCGGAACATTATATACATCGCCAACCTTTGCCTTAGCAAGCCAAGGAGACATATTTGATGCAATTCGTGTGCGAACTATTCTCGACTGGTGGCGTCCTATTGAGTTAAAGGTCAAAGTGGGGCAATTAGCATCAGTATCTATGATCTCGCCGTACGGAACAAGTCCGAGCTTGATTATAGCCTGAAATCCGTTACAGATTCCGCACATAAGTCCGCCTCTTACTTTAAGGAGCTTGTTTACCTCCTCCTTTATAACGCCGTTGCGGAAGAACGCAGTTATGAACTTACCCGAACCGTCAGGCTCATCACCGCCCGAAAATCCACCGGGAACAAAGATTATTTGTGACTCTGCCGCAAGACGAGCAAACTGTTCAACAGAATCCGAAATTCCCTTTGAGGTAAGGTTGTTTATAACGAATATCTCGGGCTCAGCGCCTGCTCTTGCAAACGCCTTTGCAGAATCGTATTCACAGTTAGTACCAGGGAATACAGGAATAAGCACCTTAGGCTTTGCGCACTTTATAACGGACGGAGCACGATTTTCGCATTCATACGAATAAGCTGTTATCTCACCCTCTGCTTCTGCCGCATTAGTGGGAAATACCTTTTCAAGAACATTCTCATAATCGCTGTAAAGCGATTTAAGACAAACCTTTTCGTCAGCATAGCTTATAGCCTTTTCTGCCGTTGTTTCACCAAGCAAAACGCCATCAATTACTGCATCGTCAGTCACTTCAAGTATGAACGCACCATAATTGTACGCGAACAACTCGTCAAGGCTTACATTATCAGTAAACTTAAATCCGATATCGTTACCAAACGACATCTTCATTATAGCCTCTGCAATACCACCGTAGGTCGGTGTGTATGCTGAAAGTATCTTGCCTTGCTCTACAAGCGCTCTTACCTTACCGTAATTTTCAACAAGTGAGCTTGCCTTGGGGAGATTATCCTTAGTGTATTCGGGTTTGAGCAAATATACTTTACTTAAAGGAAGCTTGAATTCGGGTGTTACTACCTCGGTTGTTTTTCCTGTTGTAACCGCAAAGGAAACAAGAGTGGGTGGAACATCAATGTTCTCAAATGTTCCGCTCATGGAGTCCTTACCACCGATAGAAGCAATTCCAAGGTCCTTTTGCGCCATGAACGCGCCAAGGAGAGCAGACATGGGCTTGCCCCATCTCTCTGCTTGCTTTTTAGGCTTTTCAAAATACTCCTGGAATGTAAGATAAACATCTTCAAATGAAGCTCCGCCTGCGATCATCTTTGAAACAGATTCGACTACTGCAAGATAAGCTCCGTGATAGGGGCTCTTTTCGGAAATGAATGGGTTATATCCCCACGCCATATATGAGCAGGTATCCGTATCTGCCTTTTCAACAGATATCTTATTAACCATTACCTGCGAAGGCGTACTTTGATTTTTACCGCCAAACGGCATCATTACCGTACCTGCGCCGATAGTTGAGTCAAAGCGCTCGGAAAGTCCTCTCTTAGAGCAAACATTAAGGTCAGTTGCCAAATCGTTAAGTCTTTGCGCAAAAGTACCCTTTGTTACTTTATCGTAAGACTGCGTTGCCTTGGTAACAATATCGATATGCTTCTCTGCGCCGTTTGAGTTAAGGAACTCACGAGAAAGATCTACTATTACCTTTCCGTTCCAATGCATTACAAGTCTTGGAAGCTCGGTAACATATGCAACGATAGTTGCTTCAAGGTTTTCCTTGTCAGCAAGCTCGATAAATCTATCAGCGTCCTTCTTATCAACGACGACAGCCATTCTTTCCTGCGACTCGCTTATCGCAAGCTCGGTTCCGTCAAGTCCCTCATATTTCTTAGGAACTGCGTTGAGATTTATGTTTATGCCGTCAGCAAGCTCTCCAATAGCAACGGATACGCCACCTGCGCCAAAGTCGTTACATCTCTTGATAAGCTTTGATGCCTCAGGATTTCTGAAAAGTCTTTGAAGCTTTCTTTCCTCAGGAGCATTTCCCTTTTGAACCTCTGCTCCGCAGGATTCAAGTGAAGCGAGAGTGTGTGATTTGGAAGATCCCGTTGCTCCTCCGCAACCATCTCTACCTGTTCTTCCGCCAAGGAGAATTATAATATCTCCGTCACATGGAACTTCACGCCTTACATTTTCAGCGGGAGCTGCCGCAATAACTGCGCCAATCTCCATTCTCTTTGCAACATATCCGTCATGGTATATCTCATCAACCTGTCCCGTTGCAAGACCTATCTGGTTACCGTAAGAGGAATATCCTGCCGCTGCGGTAGTAACGATCTTTCTCTGGGGTAGCTTACCTTCAAGAGTTTCCTTAACAGATCTTCTGGGATC
>JAGCJD010000168.1 GCA_017648425.1 Clostridia bacterium
TCACAGATATCTCCTATGGACTTATCGTTATTTGTATATTATATATATTATATATTTTTTAAAGAAACAGCGCAATACAATTTCTGTAAAATTTAAAATTTTTTAAAAAATACCATTAAAAAAGAGACTGTTTACAAAAAAATATTAACAAAATCGGCGAAAAAGTCAAAATTAAGGACATTTTGTCATTGTATTTATACTTTGTATATGTTATAATATAATTGGTATGGTGGGCTTAGACCTGCTTATCTGTTTGTTTTGCTTGAAGAATATTAAAAATTTTAATAAAATTTAGGGGGAGTTATGTCTGGATTTGGGTATTCTGTGTTAGATTTTGGAGCGGTTGGTGATGGCGTTACCGATGATACTGCGGCTATTCAAAGGGGAATTAATTTTCTTGCAGAGCGTGGTGGAGGAAAGCTGTTCTTCCCGTTTACTAAGGGAGGCTATCGAATAGCTTCGCCGGGAATTGAGGAACTGAACGGTAAACCGTTGCGCTCTCAGTTATATATCCCAGCAGGCAAACACAATATAATTCTTGAAGGTGAAATGCCATGTGTAATGCTATACTCTTATATGGTAAGACCAGATGACGGAAGATATGCGCCGACAAAGTTTGGCAGAGTTTGCACAAACACGAGAATATTTTCGGATTGGAATCCGCCTGAGGAGCACGATCCAACTGCTCGTCCGTGGTCTATTCTGTCCGCTCCGATGGGAACCTCGTGCGCGGGAAAATTCAGTGTAAATAGCTTCTCCATACGAAATCTGGAGTTTGCTGTTGCGCTTGACAAGGAAAAAATGTATCCTACTCAAGGAGCGGTTAACCTTGGTAATGTTTCGAGAATAAATATATGCGATTCACAGTTTTGCTTGAACGAGCAGATCGGCGATACCTTTTTGGGCAAGCAACTACAAAAAAATCCATGCCATGTTGCGGGACTTGTTACATCACAGGATCAAACTGATGACAATGTTTTGCGCAATGTTGCGGTGCAGGGATTTAAATACGGTCTGGTTATGAGTGAGCATGTTGTGGCGGATTATCTGTACATTCATAACTGCGAGGAGGGTGTTACCTTCCATGATTGCTCACACCTTTCGGTAATCAATCATATAGTTGCCCAGCATAATACCATTATCGTATCAACGACTGATGTTGATCTGTACGGAAACAGAAAAGGCAGCTGTAATGTTATTATAGGTTCTGTGAATTTTGAGAGTGGAACAGGCCTTACCCCTGTCGTTTCTCAGTTGAAGTACGGAGTTCGTGATACAGAAAACAGATTGCGCGGAAGCCTTGTTTGGCATGAGCCGTGGGGAGAGCAAAAATTCCCCGTGCTTGGCGCTAAGAACTTTGTAGTTCAAAAATTTGGTCAGATCGACAACACGACTGAGGGTAAATGAGTAAGATGCGGTTCTTGGAGAATCGTATAAAAAGTGATAGTAAAATTTTAATTCATAGGAGATGTAAAAATGTATTATCCAATAAAAACACCCACAATAATAGATGTAACTAAGCCCCCATATTGTGCCGATAATTCGGGTAGATTGGATTGCACGGAAATACTTTGTCGAGTATTCGATGATGTTATGCAAAGAGAGGTCGATGGTATAGCGGCATTTGAAAAGCGACTGCTAAATGAGCGTACTGATCTTGTAGAATATTGTATAGGATTTGAAAGCAGAAGATGGTCAACGGGATACAATGTTATATTCCCCGAGTATGTTCCTGATGCTCGCATAATATATTTTCCGGCAGGAACATATCTTGTGAGCGATACAATATCCTACACCTTAAAAAATTTACAGAACATATATCTTTCAAAACCCTATTCCGAGCTAACGCGCGGCATACATCTAATGGGTGAGGATCGCGATAACACGGTAATACGCCTTGCGGATAATTCGCTTGGATTCGAAAAGGGTAATATGAAGCCCGTTGTAAGCTTTACCATGGCGGCTCGTGCGTGTGAGGTATCATGCTCCAATGTTTCACAGCTCAATACATTTACAGATATTACAGTGGATTGCGGTAAGGGGAACGAGGGCGCGATAGCGCTTCGATTTGTAGCGAATAATTCGGGAAATGTCGAAAATGTCAGATTTAAAGCAGAGGGCGGCGCTATTGGATTGCAGCTTGCATGCGCTGCTGAGGGAGTGTTCCGAAATATTGAAATAAATGGCTTTGACTTGGGAGTTCATTCCAATGCGAGCTCAATGTGTATTTTTGATACTATTGATTTTTGCAACATTGGTACGGCATGCGTCAATTCTAAAAGAGCTGACGGACATGTGTTCCGCGAAATAAGCGGTGACGGCGCGCCTGTTTTCAAGCTTGAAGAGGGAAAGGGCAGGCAGTTCTACTTTGGCGGAGATCCGTTATATGACGGAGATTACAAAAAAAATTATCTGTACCATATACAGGACGGCGGTGTTTACCGCAACGGCGTGAGGATCGTGGATAATTCTGCGGGAGAGCATGAAAAAATGCCCCGCATAGATGTTTCGATAACCGCTGACAATTATGCGTTTGTTGATGATTACGGAGCAATAGGTGATGGAGTAACGGACAGTTCGGAGGCTATTCAGGCTGCTTTGCGGTCGGGTAAGGAAATAATTCTTTTTGGCGCGGGACACTATCTTGTTAACAGAAAGATACATGTTCCTGCAACGGTAAGACTTATAGACTTTATGTTCTGTGATTTGTTTTCAGGACCTCAGCTCATCAGTGGAGAGCTTGACAGTCTTTTCGTTATTGATGAGGCAGCTGATACCACCCTTTGCTTTGCAAATCTCTATGCTTTTGAACAATTTTACGGACATTTCCGTTTTGTATGCCACGCCGCAAAGCGTGATCTGCTTATGAAGAATGTGCATACACAGACGGCGGCGATGTATTTTAATACCGTTAGCGGAAGTCGCGTATATCTTGATAACTGTGCGAGTACAACGGGCACATATACATTGGACACAATATTGTCGCGCTATGGATATTCTCCCGTGTTCTGCAAAATGATCCCCTTTGAGTTCCACGGACAAGAGGTCTTAGCATATAACCTTAATCCAGAAAGAGCTGATCTCGAAGTGCTTAATGATGGTTCTCGGCTTGTGGTTTACGGATTGAAGGTGGAGGGAACAGGTACTTCTGTAAACACGATTAACAAGGGAAAAACCTTTGTTTATATTTCATGTGCCTCAATTGGTAATCCGAAAGCGGAGAACCCTCAGTTTTGTGTTGATGACACATCACAAACAGAGCTTTTCGGCGGTTGGGTAAAAGTCGGATTTAGGAGTATATTCAAAAACAAAAAAGATTGCTATATGACAGATGGCAATGAACCGGTGTATTTTGATATATACGAGGACATATTCCCCTTGACTTAATATAAATCAAAATGTTTTATTGCAACATAACAACATAATCTTGTTTATTATCGGTTACGGAGAAATCAAGGTGACCAAAACAATTTTTAGAGTACAAGAAAAATCAATTTTTAAGGGCGGCGTTACGCTGTAAGGATAAAAAATGAGTTATTTAAGAGATAATTTTTTGCTCACGAATAAAACGGCTGAAAAGCTTTATTTTGACTATGCAAAGGATATGCCGATCTTCGACTATCACTGCCATTTGTCCGAGCGTGAGATACTTGCAAATGAGCCTTGTACAGATCTTTGCGATCTGTGGCTGGGGGGCGACCACTACAAGTGGCGTCTTATGCGGAACTTTGGTATTGACGAGGAATATATCACAGGTAAGGCAAGCAAAGAAGAGCGCTTTACTGCCTTCTGCAAAGCTCTCGGCACGGCATACGGAAATCCTCTATACCACTGGTCACAGGTAGAGCTGAAAGAATTCTTTGGCTGTGAGTTTGAGATAAATGAGAGCAATGCAATCGCAATCCTTGAACATTGCAACAAGTACATAAAGGAAAATAACATTACTCCGCAGAAGCTCATAGAGCGCTCAAATGTTGCTGCTCTCTGCACCACAAACGAGGTGTTCGATGACCTGACTGTATTTGATGCGATTGCCAATAAGGATTACAAATTTAAGGTAATTCCCGCATTCAGAGGCGACAAGATAATGGGAATTGACGCGCCTGCGTACAGAGAATTTCTTGGCAGGTTGGAGGCTCTTACCCACAAGATAACCTGTCTTTCGGAGCTTGAAGCGGCGCTTGAAGCAAGGCTTTGCGAATTCATAAAGCGTGGCACACGCGCAAGTGACATAGCAGTTGAGAGAGTTTACCCCGTAACAACACCCGAGGCGGCAGATGCAGTGCTGAAAAAGGCGATCTCCGGTGAGGTGATCACCGCATCAGAAGCTGATGTGTTCAAGGGATATCTTACATACTTCCTTATGAAGATGTATGCAAAGCACAACATTGTCACAGAGTTTCATATAGGCGCTATGAGAAACAACAACAGCCGTATGCTCGCGCGTCTTGGACCTGACACAGGATACGACAGCATTTCGGATACCAACAGCATCTCAGCTATGTCTCGTCTTTTTGACCGTCTTGAAAGTGAAAACAGTCTTCCCAAGACCATTGTATTTAATCTTAATCCCAAGATGAATCCCGAAATCATGACACTCATAGGCTGCTTCCAGAGCGGTGAGGCAAAGGGGAAGATGCAGTACGGCGCTGCTTGGTGGTTCCTTGACAACAAGGTGGGAATGGAAAATCACCTTAGAGATATGACAGCGACAGGACATCTTGCATCTTTTGTAGGAATGCTCACTGACAGTCGTTCGCTCCTTTCTTATCCCCGTCACCACTATTTCCGAAGAATTCTCTGCAATTACCTCGGAACTATGATAGAAAATGGCGAGATGACCGCAGACCTTGATGCTGTGGGTGAGGTAATAAAGGATATTTGCTTCCGCAACGCTGTGGAATATTTTAGCTTGTGATAACTTTAAAAACTTTAAAGAAAAGAGAATAGAAATGCAAAAATACATACCCGTAGTAGTTATTAAAGAAATGTCGGAGACCGACAAAATACTTACCGCTCTTAAAAACAGCGGCATTATGTGCGCGGAGATCACATTCCGTACGGCTTGCGCGGCAGAAGCAATAGAATATGCTGTAAAGAATTATCCCGATATGGAGATAGGCGCAGGTACTGTTATTAATGCGGAGCAGTGCGAGGCGGCTCTGGCGGCAGGCGCGACCTTTATCGTGTCACCCGGATTTTCTCCTTCGGTAGCGACTATATGTAAGGAGAGAAACATTCCTTACTATCCCGGTTGCGTAACCCCCACAGAAATTATGGCAGCTCTTGAATTCGGTATTACTACCGTCAAGTTCTTTCCCGCAAACATATATGGCGGATTAAAGGCTCTCAAAGCGCTCTCCGCTCCTTTCCCCCAGATAAAGTTTATCCCCACAGGCGGAGTGGACAGAAGTAATATAGACGAGTTTTTGGCGTTTGATAAGATCGCCGCTATCGGTGGAAGCTTTTTCGTAAAGGAAGCGCTTGAAAAGATGGAAGCAGATAAATAAGGAAAGGAAAAGAAAGAATTATGAAAATGACATTCAGATGGTACGGACCTACCGATACCATACCGCTTCAATACATAAGACAAATACCCAATATGTCGGGCGTTGTTACGGCTGTTTACGACGAGCCCGTAGGCGAGGTATGGAGTATTGAAAAAATAGAAAAGCTCAAAGCTCTTTGCGATGCAGAGGCACTTGAAATGGAGGTCATCGAGTCAGTTCCTGTTCACGAGGACATCAAGCTCGGCAGACCTACAAGAGATAAGTATATAGCAAACTATGCACAGACCATAAGAAATCTTGGAAAGTGCGGAGTTAAGTGCATTTGCTATAACTTTATGCCTGTTTTCGATTGGCTTCGCACCAATCTTCACACCGAGGCGGCAGATGGCTCAAACTCTCTGTCCTACACTCACGAGGAGCTTATGAAGCTTGATCCAAAAAATCTTCATCTCCCCGGTTGGGACGAAAGCTACAAGACCGATGAACTTAATGCGCTTCTTGATGCTTATTCGGGAATGACACATGAGCAGCTTTTTGATAACCTTGTTTACTTTCTTAATGGCATTATGCCTGCTTGCGATGAAACAGGTATCAACATGGCAATACACCCCGATGATCCGCCATGGGATATGTTCGGTCTGCCCAGAATAATTACGGGCGCTGACAGCTACGATAAGTTTTTCTCGGCAGTACCCAACAAGCACAACGGCGTGACATTCTGCACAGGCTCTCTCGGAGCAGGCAGAGGCAACAATCTCGTTTGTATGGCAGAGAAGTATGCAGACCGCATCTACTTTGCGCATATAAGACAGCTCAAATTCAAGGGTGAGCTTGACTTTGCTGAGGCAGGACATCTGACAAGCGCGGGCGACCTAGATATTTATGGTGTTGTAAAGGCGCTCGTAAAGGGTGGCTTTGATGGATATGTTCGTCCCGACCACGGAAGAAATATTTGGGGTGAGGACGGAAAGCCCGGATACGGACTTTTTGACAGAGCGCTTGGCGCGGCGTACCTCAACGGTCTTTTTGAGGCTGTTGAAAATGAGCTTAAATAAATGGAAAAGAGGATTTTGATATGGTTCCTTTTAATGTAGATCTTAATGGTAAGGTAGTGGCTGTAACAGGTGCGGGAGGTATTATCTGTTCTGCCTTTGCAAAGGCTCTTGCAGAA
>JAGCJD010000169.1 GCA_017648425.1 Clostridia bacterium
CACCTCGCCGTTATAAATTATATCCACACCACCAACTATATCCCCCTCAGCTATCGGGGCATTTATAGGCTCACTATGAAAATAATACCTGTATTTTAAATTTCTGTCAACGGACACATCGCTATATGTCAGGGCATAAATATCCTCGCTTATTATACACCTAAGATATACAGCCTCGTCAGTGCTGTCGGGCAGGGCGTTTTCTACCTCAAGATCGCAATCATATTTGGCACCCTCTGCAATTTTTATATAATTATAATTTTCAAAGGCATACTCTACAAGCTCATTGGCTATATCATATGAGCATATCTTGTCCTTATGCTCATCAGCTCCCATTACTGCGCAAATATAGCTTGTATCATTTTTTTCTACAAATGTTATTACGCACTGACCGCCAAGGTCTGTGTTTCCCGAAGTCATGCCCATAGCATAAAGATTTCTGTATCCTAATGTGTAAAAATTGCTTATCAAGGCATTTCTGTTAAAAAATTTGATTTCACTATCATAGCCTTGTGGTGTATATACATACGACATGGCAGAGCTTATATTCATATAAAGCTCGTTTTTAGAAGCCTCTCTTGCGATTATCATTATATCGGCAAGCGTTGAATACATTTCTTTATCGTCAATTCCCGTAGGATTAGTAAAATAAGTGTTTTTAAGGCCAAGTTCTGTCGCCTTGTCATTCATAATATCCACAAAGGCATCAACAGCTCCGCTACAGACATTTGCAAGTGCTATTGCGGCATCATTGCCGCCTCCGCACAAAACCCCATACAGAAGATTTTCAAGCGTTATAGACATACCCGCTTTCAGTTTGATGTTGTTTCCACTCGTTGCACTTAGCATATCCTCTGTAATTACGACCTGCTCGTCAAGCCTCGTAGAAAGCATCTCGCAGGCAATAAGTCCCGTCATCATTTTAACAGCGCCCGCAGGGAATATTTGCTTTTGCATATTTTTGCTTAAAATATTTTTTCCGGTGTTTACATTATACAAGCAAACAGCGTTTGCGTGTGATATATCGGGAGTGTCTTCAATCGCAAAAGCGAACAGGGAAAAGCAATTAAATACAACAGCAAAGAAAAGCAAGAAAGCAAAAATGCGTTTGTTCTTTCTCATGTTTCAGTTTTATCCTTATTCAACAGAGTTATCCATACCCACGAGATAGCTGCGTATGATCTCTTCAAGCAGATCATCTCTGTTAATGTGTGATATTTTTCCGCGCGCGTTATTCCAATCGGTTATATATACTGGATCTTCCGAAAGAATATATCCCGCAATCTGCCTTGTCGGATCATATCCCTTTTCTCTTAACGCGATATAAATTTCTTTTAGAGCTTTTCTGATTTGCTCGGAATTTTTATAATCTAAATTCTCCATAAATATCTCCTTGAGCACTCATAGATTAAATTTGGGTAATCTTAAAGAAATTACAACAGCAATTGCTGCCTTTATCAAATCGGGTATAATAAACGGAACCACACATAATAAAAGCGCCTCCGTAAATGAGGTTTCGGGGGAATAAGCAAAGCAAAACCACATTGCGCCTGCAAGATAAATAAGCGTCTGCGAAATAAGCATTGGAAGAAACATCAGCTTTTTCTGTACGCCTCTTATTTTAAACAGCAAAAATATAATGGGTATTAGTAGG
>JAGCJD010000170.1 GCA_017648425.1 Clostridia bacterium
CTCGAGCTGAAGGAATTGGCAGATCAGGCGGAGATATAATATATTATCACGATGTTGATGATGTAAAAATAAATTCCGAAAGTTCCTTTGACATTACCGCAAATGAGGTTGAGACGATACGGAGCATAGGCAAAAAGAGTATTAGCCAATTTAATTTAGAGGATATGGAAAAGGCTCACAATTGGGAACAAAAATTCAACCGTGAACTTGGAATAAAGTCGCCGTTCTTTAGAGCGCGTTTTGGCGATTGGAGAGCGTATGAGACTACAAAAATAACTCCGATATCCTTTTCTGTTAAAATTTCCAGTCGTTCAGATGCCGAGCAGTATCTTAAAGAAGGTCTTAAAAGGAAAACGCTGTTTCGTGGAAATGTAAAAAATAATGACAGTGGATTTTTAATAAATATTGGAGCGCACATATACAATGATACACTGACATATGCAAATAGTCAATATAGCAGAGACGGCAACAAAACAAAATATATAAACAGAATATCGTTGCTTTCCAAAATTGAGGATATAGTTAAGCATTCCGTGTTGCTTGATACCGAAACTGTTAAGAAAGAAAGCAAAAATCCTAATCAGCTATTCGTACACCGATTGTTTTCTGTTGCTCAAAACCAATATGAAAAATATCTTGTTAAGTTAACCGTTAACGAACTCATTTCAGTTGGTGATACAGTACGGCGTGCATACAATATTGATAACATAGAAATATCGCCCGTTGCGGTATCTCGGGATTTAGGTCCCGCCGACACAACGGACGATATTAATGGAGAATATCTCTCCATTAACAGTATATCCGATTTGTTCGCAATTGTCAAGAGATATGACAGAAGTTTTTCTCCAAAGCCTGTTGACCATAAGTTGCTGAACGCTGACGGAACGCCAAATGCTTTTTATGTTGGAACAGAGAGTGTTTCTGCCGAGAATAAGTTTTTTAACAATGGCGATGCGCTGATGTTAGAAACGGATATGAGCGAGCAGAAAAAAGATGTCAGATATCAAGACCGTGATCTGTACACGGAAAAGGAGTATAATGATTTTGGTTGGGCGAGAGCCAACGACTTTTTGAGCGCGGGAGAGAACGCTAATTATCGAGCAAAATTTGCAATGCTGAAAACTGGGCAAGCGCGTTTTCCAAAGACAAAAAACGGCGAGTATATGATAGCGGTCAGCGACATTATAAGTGCATATAAAAAAAGTAGCACCAATCAACTGTTGAACATAGACTCCACGGAGTCTCCGCAACTTACGCCCGAAGCGTCTTTTGATAGTAGTGCTACCAAAAGCATTGTAACACAAGAAAAGCCCTTTGTCAATAGACAATCAAAAAAACATTCCGCGCTTGATAGCAAATCAAATGGCGTTGAAAATGTTATCGTTTATGCAAAGGGGACTATCGAGCACCCAATTATTACAAAGGTCCTCAGAATAGATCTTTTTGAGGAATCAGAAAAACTTGACAAGAAAAGGAGAGAAATTTATGATACTGGACGGAGAGGCTTACAGCCGAAGATTGGAGAGCTTTGCAGATTCTACTATGGAGCTGGTAGCTTATCTTTTGGGGAGTACAAAAGAGATAAACTTTCGCATGACAGAAATAATCTCGGATTCAACACTGACCGAGAAACAGGTAGTGGAAAAGCTGCTCGAGCTAAAGGAATTGGCAGAACGCCAGAAGGGCATATAATATATTATCACGAGGAGCCATCTAAAATGTCGCAAGATACAAATGAAAATCAAACGATGTATCAATATCGAATTGAAGAGCCATCGCCCGGTGAAATATTGCAAGATCTGTTTGCCGAGAATTCCTCTTATAACGGTTACAAGGAATATGCGGTGAGCCTTAATAAGTATCGAGATATGCTTGAGCGTGTCGGTGACCTTAACAAGGAGATACAGGACATAGATGCAAAAATAGGAGAGTTGCGCTCTCAACACAGACAAAGCGGTAAGGGTACAAGAATGGACGACCTTTATCAAAAGAGGATACGCTGCGAGGGCAAGATAGAAAAGCTTAAAAACCGTATGCTCAAAATGGAAGCAAAGCAATTGCGTAAGGTTATTGAAGCTGAGGAAAGGCGAGCCGTTGCATCTGCTGAGAAAAGGCAAAGAGATAAATATTTTGCTCAGAGCAAGGAACGCCGTGAGAGGGAGATAAAGCGGTATTATATTGACAACATTCAAAAGCAAGTTAAGGCTATGAGTGAGCAATTCAAGACGAATAACGCAAGAAAGCGTATTCCCGATGAGCTTAAAGCGCCTATATCGGAATTGCTGACGGCAATAGACTTTTCTTCAAGGAAAAGCCTTATATTCGGCACTCAAACGGAAAAGGAAATTCTTCTTAAAAACGCTGTAAAGCGTATTCAAGAGCTGTCGAAGCTCAGCAACGCAGATGGAGTTCCCGAGCTTGATCTGCCCCCGAGGTTTGCCGAGGAATGGGATAAGGTTGTGGCTTTTGTGTCAACTCTTGCAAAAGGAAACAGCTCAGATCCCCCTGACATTATGATACTCGAACAGATGGAGGTGTCGGATCTGCGAGCGTTGGATCGTAGTATCGGAGATATTCAGCACGCTGTGTCGGTGGCAAATGAAATTATTTCCAAGGCGAACGCAGAGCCTATAACTGAGCTTTCCGAGAAAATGGCTAAATACTTAAATGAGCGTCCTATGATAGAAAAGGACGGAGCGTTAAGTAACTTCTTAAAGTGGGAAAACACCTTGCCGATATATGCCTTTGACCGCTTGGGAACTGTTGGAAGCCAATTGTTCGAGGCGTTTCAAGACGGCTTTGATAAGCTTGTTACCGAAATAAACGAGATTACGGAATTCACGAGATCCGTTTACACAGAGGACGAGGTAAAGCGGTGGAGCAAGGAGGTCTATTCGTTTGACTGCGAAACGCTGGACGGAGAACAACGCAAAATTTATCTTACAGTACCTCAAATAATGTCCTTTTATTGCCTGTCAAAGAGGGAACACGCAGGACCGCACTTCCAAGGCGGCGGTATTGTATCCGAGAACATAAAGGCAGGAAAAGAAAGGTATATAAACGATGCGCGCGGAGTGCGCCTGAGCGATGAAACAATTGAGCAGATAATCAGCAGACTGTCACCTCGTCAAAAGGAGGTTGCAGACAAGCTGCAATCATTCCTCTCAAATGACTGCGCTGATTGGGGCAATGAGATAAGCATGAAGCGTTACGGCATACGCATGTTTTTAGAATACAATTATTTCCCAATAGCTACCAAGGAAAGTGGCAGGACAATTGGCGAAAAAGCAACGCATCAAGGCGCTAAAATGTATGAAATACTGAATATGTCCTTTACCAAGCCAATTTCGGAGCAAGCCAACTGCCAAATTATTATAAGTGACATATTTGATGTGTTTGCCGAGCATGCGGGCTCAATGGCGAGATATCATAGTCTTGCACTTCCCGTGCTTGATTTTTTGAGGGTATATAATTACAGCAGCAGGAGATACGGAGCTGACAATACGCACGAGCGGACGAATATTCGTGATTCAATGAAAAATGCGTATGGTCTGGGAGCAATACGGTATTTCAACGACTTTTTAACAACAATAAGCGGTGGTAACTGGGCGCATGACGCGTCAACGCTCCAATCAAAGCTTACAAAGGGCGCAAAGGTGGCAATGGTAGGCTTTAATATAAGAAGCGCGATACAGCAGCCAACGGCGGCAGTGAGAGCGTTGATGTATCTTGGTGTCAGCGACATGAGCTTGTCGCTTTCTCCGATAGGTATTAAGAAAGCAAGAGATTTGGCTATGAAATACTGTCCCATGGCAGTATGGAAGTCAATGGGACACTTTGACATAGGTACGGGCAGAGGTATGGCGGAGATCATACGCAACACAAGGACCGTAAGGGATAAGTCAATTGAAGCCTCGATGTATCTTGCAGAGAAAGCCGATGAGTACACATGGGCGTATTTGTGGAAAGCGTGTGAGCATTATATAAGCCGCACCACAAGTCTTTCAGAGGGCTCGGAGGAGTATTATAAGGCTGTTGGAAAAAAGCTGCGCGAGGTTATATATAAAACTCAGGTAGTTGACTCTCCCCTTACGCGCTCACAATTTATGTCGAGCACGAGCGAGCTGAAAAAAATGACGGCGATGTTCGCTTCGGAGGGAACGGTAACATATAACATGCTCCTTGATGCCGTGTCAAATGATAACAGGACCAAAAATCAAAAGAGAAGGGCTGTTGCCGCGATATGCGGTATTTATGCGGTACAAGCAATTCTTCTAGCCGCTGTTCAGTCAGCGGTGGACGGAATGCGTGACGATGACGAGGATGAAGAATACGGAGATAAATATCTTGAAGCGTTTATTTCCAATTTAATATCCGAGCTTAATCCTCTTAACAAGCTACCGTATATTCGCGATCTGATCAGCGCCCTTGAGGGGTATGCGACTTCAAGAACTGACACAACGCTGTTCAGCAAGCTTGGCAATGCCGTAAGAGCGCTGTGGCGTGTGTTCTCGGATGAAAACATAACCGTATATAAGACGGTTTACAGACTTTTAGATGCGGCTTCAACCGCAACGGGAATTGCCGTATCTAATGCGCTAAGAGATATAATTGCGCTATGGAACACAGTCATAGGAGAATTGTATCCCGAGCTTAAAATTAAATAAAAATTTACCACAACGGGGCTACCATTTTGTAGCCCCGTTGTGGTATTCTATTCTTACTAAGAACAGGAGGAAGCTAATGAGGGTAACACATGAAATAACGCTTGACCTATCTCGTCAAGGCATTCAATGTAGCATACCGATTACACAGAATGATGCCGGTGCGCATAAGGTAGTTGTTCGCCTGCGTAATGGGGTTTCTCCCATATCACTTGATGAAAACGACCAAGCTGTGATGTTTATTGACAACGACATATGGGAGCCGACACTTATTTACACCAATAACGGCGCATATCCAAACAGTATAGTTTATCATATATCCCCGAATGTTACAGCTGAGGCGGGAGAGCACAGGGCGGTTCTCCAAATTTATAAAAGCGCGGAAAACATAACCTTTTCACCGCAGTTTACATTTGCGATAACTCAGGATATAACAATGGGCTCAAAGGTGCTTTTCTCTCCGCAGTATGCCGCCGTTATAAAGGCGCAACAGGCGGCGGAGCAATACGCAAAAGAGGCGGAGGAGGTAAAGGACAGCCTTAAAGATATCGTTGATGGTGAAATATCCAAGGTGAATAATGCGATAACAGAGCTTGACGGTCGCAAGAGAAATGTTATTAATGGTAATATAGAGGGAATTGCCGTATATATCAAGGAGGGGGACACCGAGGGGTTAAGATATGCAACCTCGGAGGAAATAGAAAGTTCGTTTATAATACGAGATGACGAAGGCAGAGCAAAAATAGAAGCCCCAAAATCCAAGGCTGATATTGCAAACAAGGAATATGTAGATGCTGCAAGGGCGGAAATTGAGAGCAACGCGGCGGATACATACATGGAAAAGGCTGTGGCTGAGGAAAGGTACGCGACAAAGGAGAGCCCAAGCACAGTGGGCGACATGATACACACGGGCAACGCTGCTGTAAGCGATGCTATAACGGCAGGCGAGCTGTTTGTTGATGGATTGGCGGTTGTAAGGGGTAACGCTATTTTTGAAAACGATTTGGCTGTTCTGGGAACGACTGTTATAGAAAACCAAGAAACTCTCAATGTGGATAATGCTTACATCGTTGTCAACGATAAAGGAACGGATATAGCGGCGACAATGAGTGGCGTTGTTATACGGACGGGGGTAGGCGGATATGCGTACGCTGTTATGTATGATCCCATTTCCCAATCAGTAAGGCTTGGTATGGGAGTATATGACGCTGATGACAACAACTCCAAGGGCAGATTTGTATTTTCAGAAAGAGAGGGCTTGCCGATAGCGCTAAGAGATCAATCGGCGAAAATCAACAACGAGGCTATTCTTTCATGGAATGCTTCAAGCAATTCGATTGTAGATTCAAAAATCCTGTTGAGTGAGCTTAAAGCTGCTGTGGAGCTATATAATATGGGGACGATAGTTGTAGCCGATGAGAATGGGTATTATGAGGCTAAAATTCCCCAAAAAGAAAATCAAGCGGTAAACAAGAAATATGTGGACGGCTTATTTAATGACATTATATCTGCGGAAGCCTTGGAGTTTTTGTTTGAGGAGGTATATTCATGAACTTTTCGGAAGCTATAAAAAGAGCGCTTAGGCGGAGTAAGGATTATTCTGACAGCACATACGCTTCTGCTCTGAGGGAAAAGAAAACCGGCTCTGTGCTGTTGCTCGATCATGTATCTCCTCTCCAAAGTAAGCTTTTTGTTAAAATGCAAACCGCAGAACACCCCGAGATTGTGAACATTACTGCTCACGGCAGGAATTTGTTTGATGCGGATAAGATATATGACCTTGCCGTGGCTAACAATTCCTCGTATTCAACCTATGACAGAGCCACTCAAACATTCACTACAAGATTTACAGGTGTAGGTGCTCATGTAAACTCTCCGTGGTGGAAAAATGCTCAAATATTCCCAAAAGGAACTTATACTATAACGATTATGGCTGATACAAAGGCAAGTATGAACTTGCAATTTTGGGGAGATACATACGGCACGAGCAATCCTATTAAAAAACCAAATTCTAACACAAATTTAGTAGTAAATTTGAGCAATAATACCATCGTTAAAGAAACAGTATATTGCGACAAAGACTTTCGTATATCAATACACGGTACATCTGCGGCGACAGTGGAAGCTCCTATCACATACTCATATAGAATAATGGTCGAGGAGGGAGAGGGATTTACGGGTGAATTTGTCACATATCAAGAGCCGAGGATCTATAATGCGGATACAAACGGTGATGTCAGCATAACTCCGTATTATCCTGATACTTATATAAAAACAGACAGTGAGAACACCTTGCTGTTTTGTGAATATACAAAAGATCTGAACGGTGTTATAAAAGATCTTACAAACGCTGTTGTCCAATTGGGAAATATTACACTTTAAAAAGGAGGAGATATAATGTTTGAATTAAGACTTTTTATCAAGCAAGGGTTGCTTGATGCTGTTGGAAATATGGCGGATTATCAAGTAATACTCAACGCGGCAGGGTGGCACGAAAAGGGTGTGCTTACAGAGAGTGATTTATCCGAGATACAGGGGCATATTGACAATAAGAATATAGCGCCCGAAGCAGTTGAGAGCGAGCCTGACGAGGGCGTATAAGGAATACATCAGGGCTCTTTATAAGAGCACAAGGTAAAAAATATTTGAAATGGAGCAAATAATGAAATATTTGGTTGTCGGAAATATAGCGCTTCTTGCA
The DNA here is from genome assembly GCA_017648425.1 of Clostridia bacterium. Classification (GTDB taxonomy): domain Bacteria; phylum Bacillota; class Clostridia; order Oscillospirales; family CAG-272; genus HGM12713. The sequence continues at coordinate 7,366 of JAGCJD010000170.1, forward strand.
TCGCGAGGCATAGAAAAAATAAGTTCGGATATTGGCGTGGAGGTCAAAGGCGTACCAGATGGAGCAACTCTTTATATACAGCAAGCGAACGGAGAGATGCATCTATATGGTATTACAAGCGAAAGAGCTGTGATATCGTTTGCTGATCTCACCGAGGGAAAATACAGCGTTTCGATAAATTGGGTAACAAACGAGAATGGTTTACCTCAAACCCACGAGGCCGCAGGAAATCCTTTTACAGTATATAATGCCGACAGCGGAGAGCTTGCAATAACGCCGACACAATTATCGACAGCCACGGAGCTTGAACAAATGTGGAGCGGAATTGTGAATGCGCTCGAAATATTAATTCCATTTATAGACGATTATAAAAACGGACCTAATGTTATTTAAAAGGAGAACGGAAATGAAAAGGATATTATTGATGTTGGTCGTGATAGCAGTTTTGCTTACTCTGTGCTGTACCTCGGTAATGGCTGAGGGAACAGATGTGACAGAGGCTGCTTCACACGAGGATCTGACGCAGAATGTTGACGCTGAGCAATTTGTTAAGTACATTTTCTCGGGTGAGGAGGGCTCGGAGGAGCTGATGAGCAAAATCATTGAAATGGGCGATCAGTACCTTAAATCCAAGGAGCAGGGATATACATTCAAGGAACGAATGTTGCAGTTGTTCACTGCGGAAAATATAGTTGTTATATCGGCATCTGCGTTTATCGTAATCTGTGGCGTGGGATTTTTCATTATCGAGGCGAAGCGAAAAAAGGACAGAAGGGTAACTAAAACATATATAGCGAGGCTGGAAAAGAAATACGGCGAGGAGGTAGCCTCTAATATAGAGATAAAGGAAGCTGTTCGCATTCAAAGCGACATAATTGAGCAATTGCTTGAAAAGGTAGACGCGCTTTGTGAGGCAAGCGAGGCAAACAAGCTTGACCTTGATAATGTAACAAAAGCGAGCCAAGCCGTAGCTAAAATGGTAAAAGATGTATTCATAAACTCTAAGACTATTGATGCCAACGCGAAATCACTGTTGATACACAATTATCTTGAAGCTGTTGAGGCATTGGAGGTAATTGCAGATGAGCAACAAGCTGAAATATGAGCTTTTGGATATTTTTGCGCGGTTTTGCGCAGTCCTGCCTCCCTTAGTGGCAACCTTATATTTCTTTCCCGAGTGGATAGAAAAATCTCCCGGGGCGACCTTTTCGGGCACGACGCTTGTAATTGCGCTTATATGTATGATACCGTTTTGGAAAAAGCTCTTTGATTTTGCAAAGAACTTTACATCAACGGCAATGCCTGTGTTTTGGCTGGTCGTTTTTGCCGTGTTTATGATATTAAAAGAAATTGTAGATAAATTCATATATATCTCTCTTTTGGGATTGCTCGGTTCATTGATAAGCATGGGAGTTTGCTTTTGGAGAAATAAATATGATACCAATAAAAAGATGAACAACGATGATGAGGATATGATCGAGGAGAACGATAATGAGTGATGAATACAATGACATTTCTGCATCAGAGAAGCGAAGGCAGACAAGGCGTGATCTGGAAAAAGGGATTATATCTAACGAGCCTGACAAAATACAGCTAAATGATATAATGCTTGCGGCATTGGTCATTATTGCCGCAATAATATCGTTTACGGATTTTTCCTTTTCCTTGGGGGACATAAAGAACCTAACGGCATTGACCTTATTTCTATACATTATAACTATGTTCGTATATAGGAACAGATACGCCAAGGGCAAGGGAAGAGGTAAGCAGGACGGTGAGTACAAAATGTCCTTGGGCAGTTACAGAGAGAAAAGGGATAGCATATATGACCGTAATCTTGCGGGCAGTGTTCCAGCCTTTTGCACATATTACAAGCGCAAGGAATTAAGAGAATATCGAGAGAGCCTGCTATGTGATATTGAGATGAGCTATGACGAATACAGAGAAAAATATATCACAATGCCTTATAAAACGCTAATGAAGCAGGAGCTTTCATACGAGGCGAAAAAGATAATAGCAAAATGTAACTCAGCCAAGTCACTAAAACTCTATCCCGGCATGATACTCAACGAGAACGGTGAGTACGACCGCGAGAAGCTTATCGGAAAGAGCGGACGAGAAAGAGAAAAGCAGGACAAAAAGAAGCAAGCACTTACTCGCGCCGTTTATGTGTTCTTTGGAGCGATAATCGTATTTGATGTGATCCTGAATTTTTCCTGGATAACCGTGGCACAGTGGATAGTAAGAATGCTACCCGTGATATTGGCTATTATAAGCGGTGATGATGGCGGATACTGTAATATTACTGTTACGGAAACAAATTTCAAGAACGGTCAGATAAAGCTTATAAATCTGTTTGACGAGTATATTCTGAACGAAAAAAAGGACGGAGAATAGCAAAAAATATACCTCTGCGCAAAATAGAGAGGTGGATATTAAAAAAAGAGGGGGAGCTTTTCAGCTCCCCCTCGCGCCTTATGTAAGGCTGAGGCTTCCCTCGACCAGAAAGTCCTCGATAACATCGCCCAGGTGCTCGGGCGCGAGCTCCTCAGCAGTGCAAAGCTCGGCAAGTCTTTCGATCTCTGCACGGTTGGTTGAGATGTCGCTTACATGGGCGATCTCCTCATCGCCACACATGACGCTTATTCCGTAGGAAACATAGCTCGTTTCCTCGTTGCTAAGCTGTTCCTCAACGGCAACATAGCGGTAGCGCGCCTCCTGCGCTTGATTTTTTGTTGTTCTCTTGTCGGACATATTTTGTCCCTCCTTAAAAAATATTTTTTTGAGTAAGATACAGCGGTATTTTTAGTGTCGGGAGGGACTGCCCATGATGATTGCTGTTGTGCTGTCCTCAAACATTCGCAGAATGGTGAGGGATAATGTTCTTGTAAGAAAGCCCGTGGGAATAGAGGCGGCGGGGAGCATGAATATGCTTTTTACGGACAAAACGGGTACTCTTACAGAGGGTAAAATGTCGCTTTGCGGATTGATAACGCCCGAGGGGCAGAGGCTGTCGGGCGTGGGAGCGCTTATAAAGAGGTCGGGTGAGGCGGGACGCTTATTTATTGAGAGCTGTCGGTGCAACACGGCGTCTGTTCTTTCAAATGGCGTTGCAGTGGGCGGAAACGGGACGGATAGGGCTTTGCTTTCCTCGGTAAGCTCTTACTGTCGCGTAGCGCCGCCCGCTGTGCTCGGAAGGCTTCCCTTTGACAGCGCGGTGAAATATTCCTCTGCCGTGATAATGTGGGAAAAGCGGGAGCTGACACTGGTCAAGGGCGCACCTGAGATACTATTGCCAAATGTCACGCTCTGTCTTATGCCTGACGGATCGGAGGTCGATTTTTCGCCTTACAGAAGGGCATTTGAGAGTATGATAGATAACGCCTGCAATGAGGGGAAGCGAGTGCTTTTGGTGTGCTCATGTCACGGCAGAGTGTCGGCGCATTCAATGCCAAGGCTTACGCTTATTGCGGCGGCGTTGCTTGGCGATCCGCCCAGAAGCACGGCAAAGACCTCAGTCATGCAGTTGAAGGGCGCAGGGATAGGCGTTGTAATGATAACGGGTGACAGCAAGGCTACTGCCTCGGCAATTGCTAGGGCTTGCGGAATTATAGGAGCTGACAGAAATCTGGCGATTGACGGCGAGGAGCTTGCGAGAATGAGTGACGAGCAGATCTCGGGAATACTACCAAGACTTGCCGTAGTGTCCCGTGCTCTGCCAACGGATAAGAGCCGACTTGTACGCATAGCGCAGAGCAAGGAGCTTGTGGTTGGAATGACGGGTGACGGAATAAACGATGCTCCCGCGCTCAAGCTCGCAGATATAGGCTTTGCAATGGGAGGCGGAACAGATGTCGCCAAGGATGCGGGTGATATTATAATTCTTGACAACAATCTTGCTTCTATCGTCAAAGCGGTGCTTTATGGAAGAAATATATTCAAGAGCATTCGAAAATTCATAACGCTTCAGCTCACCATGAATTTTTGCGCGGTGGGAATATCTATGATAGGTCCTTTTATAGGCGTTGAAGCGCCCGTTACTGTTGTGCAGATGCTATGGATAAATATAATAATGGATACGCTCGGCGGTCTTGCCTTTGCGGGTGAAGCTCCGTCCGCGCTTTGCATGAGGGAAAAGCCCAAAAGGCGTGACGAGCCGATACTGAACGGGTATATGATAAATCAGATACTTATACTCGGTGGCGCTACCGTGGCGTTGTGCGCCTGCTTTTTACTATCTCCCGATATAACCTTGCGCTTCCGATATGCTCCAAGCGGTATATATCACCTTACAGCGTTTTTTGCCTTGTTTATTTTTACATCGGTGTTTAATTGCTTTAATTGTCGCGGTGATAGGCTCAAAATGCTTTCGGGAATTTCAAAAAATCCCGCTTTTATAGCGATAATGCTGATGATTGCTATTGCGCAGGTAGTCTTTGTCTATCTTGGCGGAGAACTTTTGCGTACTGCTCCCCTTACGCTTTCCGAACTTTTATATACTCTTTTGCTTTCTCTGAGTGTTTTCCCGATAGAGTTTGTCCGTAGGCTTATATGGAGAGCCATTGGAAAGAAGAACGGATTTTAAAGTATTAAAAAAGAAGTGTAAATGAACTTTAAGTGAATTATTATACTGCGGTGTTGACAAAAATGCTCCGAGGATATATAATAATGTTGTTAACAAAGCTAAGGACGGAGGATTTTATGAAAAGATCCGCAATAATAATGGTCGTTTTGCTTATACTCACGCTCGCGCTTATGGCTTCATGCGCGGGTAAAGGTCAGGGTGACGAGAGCGAGGCGAAATATTTTAAGGTGACATTTAACTCCAATGGCGGAAGCGCTGTTGATTTTGCCACCGTCATAGAGGGCGGTACTGTGTCCGAGCCTGCTATACCGAGCCGTGACGGTTGGGTATTTTGCGGTTGGGTAGACGAAAAAGGTAACGCGTGGTCGTTTTCTACCGATAATGTGTCCTCGGATATTACGCTTACTGCAAAATGGCTTGAAAGCACGGCGGTATTCGATTACGGGCTTGTCGAGGGAATGGACGGTTGCGTGCTTATAACAAAGCTCAAAGCGGAATGTTACAGCACGGTAATAGTTCCCGAAACTATAAGCGGCCTTTCGGTCGTTGGAATTGGCGAGCAAGCATTTATCGAGGCGGGCTCATACAATGTTAAAAAAATAATACTTCCCGAGGCTGTTACGATAGTAGGGAAGAACGCGTTTAAGGATTGCTCGGAGATTAAAATAGATGTAAAAGGAAAGCTGACGCGTGTTGACGAGGGCGCATTCTTTGGTTGCGCGGGACTTGAAGAGGTAGGATTTGGCGAGGGACTTATCCAGATAGGCGTGCAGGCGTTCAGTGGCTGTACGGGCATTGAAAGCATTGCTTTTCCGTCAAGTCTTGAAAATATAGAGGAAAACGCCTTTGAGAATTGCTCCTCACTTGTATATGTTGTACTTCATGAAAACACAAAAATATCGAACGGCGCGTTCATAGATTGTAGCTCCTTGGTTACCGTTTTTTATAACGGTGACGCGGAGAGCTTTGGAGAGATATTTGCTGAGGAGAACGATGACCACGGAAACGAAAAAATAAAGAATGCCAAGCTTTATCTTTATTCCGAGGAAGAGCCATCGGCTGACGGAAGCTATTGGTATTTTGACGATAAGGGACGCATAAAGATCTGGAAATAACGGCTGCTTTGGCGTAGGAGGTAAAATTGAGTAAGAAAAAATGTAATTCAACAGCGGAATGTGCAAAAAAGACCTCGATAGGAGGTCAGGCTCTCATTGAGGGAATAATGATGAGAGGCCCTAAGCACAGCGCTATGGCTGTAAGAGATCCCGATGGGGAGATAGTGCTTGAAAAATGGGAGAACAAGGTATCAAAGAGGTCAAAGGTATTTAAGCTTCCGATAATAAGAGGAGTGTTTAACTTTGCCGACTCCATGATAGCGGGATACAAGTGCCTTATGCGCTCCGCAGAGATAGCGGGGCTTGACGAGGAAGAGCCCAAGAGCAAAAAGAAAAAGACCGCCGAGGCGGTCGTTGAGGATAGCTGTGAGGTTATCGACACTAGTGCGTTGAGCGAGGAGAGCTCTGAGCAGGAAAGCGCTGAGAAGGTCAGCGAGGAAAAGAACGAGGAAAAGGGCAAGGAAAAGAGCAGCTCTGCGCTCATGTCTGCCATTATGGTCATATCAACGGTCATTGGAGTGGGACTTTCGATAGTGCTGTTTATAATGCTTCCTTCATTCATTTTTGAATGGATATCAAAGCTATTGCCCGCGCTAAAACCTCAGAATGCCGCGGCAGCTTCACTTATAAAATCGGTATTTGAGGGAGTTTTGCGTATAGCAGTGCTCGTGCTTTATATGCTTCTCGTTACGCTGATGAAGGATATAAGAAGAACATTCATGTACCACGGCGCGGAGCACAAGACGATATTCTGCTATGAGAGCGGAATGGAGCTGACTGTTGAGAATGTTAAGGCGCAAAGACGCTTCCACCCGAGATGCGGAACATCATTCTTAATACTCATGCTTATCGTTGGAATGATAATCTCATTCTTTATAGATCCATTGTTTTTAGCTATAACTAACAATGTTCCTCATGTTGCGGTGCGAACGCTTATCAAGCTGTTGCTTCTTCCCATAACTATGGGTATAGGATACGAGCTGATAAAGATCGCGGGCAGACATCAGAATTGGTTTACCAGAATAATCTCAGCTCCGGGAATGTGGCTTCAACACATAACCGTGCTTGAACCGACTGACGATATGATAGAATGCGCTATCAAAGCGTTTGTTGAGGTCATTCCCGAGGACGAGAGCGATAAGTATTAAAAAAATGCAGAACGCAAAGCGTTCTGCATTTTTTTGTTTATATAAGCCTATTAATAATTTTCGCAGTTCAATTCGAAGTAGCTCTGGGGATGAGCGCATACGGGGCAGAGATCGGGCGCGTTAGTGCCAACCATGATGTGTCCGCAGTTGCGGCACTCCCAAACCTTTACCTCGCTCTTTGCAAATACCTGAGCGGTCTCAACATTTTTGAGCAGCGCGCGGTAACGCTCCTCGTGATGCTTTTCTATTGCAGCGACCATGCGGAACTTCTTTGCAAGCTCGTGGAAGCCTTCCTTTTCCGCAGTATCTGCAAATCCTGCGTACATATCCGTCCACTCATAATTCTCGCCGTTAGCAGCCTCGCAGAGGTTTTCTGCTGTATTACCAATGCCGTTCAATTCCTTGAACCACATTTTTGCGTGCTCCTTTTCGTTTTCGGCGGTCTTGAGGAACAGAGCGGAGATCTGCTCATATCCCTCCTTCTTTGCAACAGATGCAAAATAGGTGTACTTGTTTCTTGCCTGAGATTCTCCTGCGAATGCAGCTTCAAGATTTTTTTCGGTCTGTGTTCCTGCATACTTGTTTGCGGGAGCTACCTCTACCTTTTCGAGCTTATCTCCGCTCATCTTGCAAACGGGGCAAACGGGCGTTTCTCCGCACGGTATCTCGAACTCAGCCTTGCAGACCTTACATTTGTACTTTGCCATGATATATATCCTCCTAAAATTAATTTTATTTTTTCAGACATTTGCCGTTTCTTTTTCGACAGTCTGAATTTTATCTGCTATTTTTGAGCTTACTGCTCTGTATTCGGTAACGCCTTTTACGGTTTCTCCGTCTATTTGGAGGGCCGTGGGAATATCAAAGCTTACCGTTATGTCCTTGCCCTGCATTATATCAAAATATTTGGTATATTTAACATGAGTTCCCTTGAACAGGGTGGGGAACATCAAAAGTGTTTTCAGTCTTCC
>JAGCJD010000013.1 GCA_017648425.1 Clostridia bacterium
CCAGGATCAAACTCTCGAAAAATTTTCTATTATATCCAACCTCTCGGTCGGTTACAATCATTTTCGAGCTATTTATCTTAGCTTCTTTTACTTTGTTGAGTATATACTCTTCTTTGACGAGATCTCGTATTTCGCACTTCGCAATGCTTTGTACAATCTCTCTTGTTGTTCAATTTTCAATGACCCTCGCTACCCCTTCCAGCGGGACAGCCTGACTATTATATCATACCTATTCCGCATTGTCAATACCTTTTTTGAAAGTTTTTTCGATTTTTTTAAAAAATTTTCCGACAAGTTTCATGTTGACATTAAAGCGCATATATGATAAAATAAATCATACATATTATATATACATCAACACAGAGGTAATCAGCTTGAAAATATCTCTTATTCCAAAAATATTATTATCCTTGCTCATAATTTCGTGTGGCATAGCGCTATCCGCATGCGCCAATAATTGCGAACACGAATATATGTCCGAGATAATCGTTGAGCCCACTCACGAAAAGGAGGGGCGTACAGTTCATTATTGTCTGGACTGTGATTATGAATACTCCTCCGATTTTGTTCCTCCCGTAGGGCACAATCTCTCAAAGGAGCTACACGCTCCCACCTGCTCGGAGCAGGGCTACATTTATAATTATTGCAGCTGTGGCTATCACTTTAACACAAGCTACACTGCCCCGCTCGGTCACACACTATCAACAGAGATCACCGAGCCTACCTGCGACAAGGAGGGTTACACCGTGGCGCATTGTAGCGTATGCGGTTATCATTACACTTATAATGTGATCCCGCCCACGGGACACATTCTCAATATACAAAGCACTTATGTTTCACTCGACAACGAGGTGGCGAGTTCAATATTCACCTGCGAGGTGTGCGACCTCAATTACGAGGGCGACTACATTTTTTATTCCGATATATATAAAGGAGCGTATGTAGATACCGATACGCCTATTGCCAAGGGCATTGATGTTTCATATCACCAGCATGAAAAAGGCACAGACGGCAATTATCTCCCCCTCGATTGGGACAAGATAAAGCAGGCGGGAATTGATTTTGTAATACTTCGCATAGGATATATGGGAAGTGGAAACACCCCCGTGCTTGATCCCGTGTTCGAAATGAACTATGCGGCAGCCAAGCAGGCAGGGCTTGATGTTGGCGCGTACCTGTTTTCATATGCATACTCAATTGAAGACGCGCAAGCAGAGGCAGAATTTACGCTTTCCGCTCTTGAAGGAAAGCAATTCGAATATCCGATCTTCCTTGATGTCGAGGCAGAATCAATATTAAATAACATCTCTCCCGAGGCAGACGCCCTTACCGATATTTGCTGTGAATTTGTAAGCATTCTTCAACGCAACGGCTATTTTGCGGCTATATACACAAGCGCTGATTGGTTGGAAACAAACCTTAACACCCAAAAGGTAACTGCTCTGTTTGATGTTTGGGTCGCTCATTGGCTAACTGCTGATAAAAACACTGTTGTAAACGATGCGACATGGAACAAAGCATGGGGACAACAACTTGCAATGTGGCAGTTCTCGCAAACCGGAACTATTGACGGCGTATATTACCCTCACGAAAAGGACGAGGACGGAAACCCCAAGCTTGTGTCGTTCGACATGGATTATGTTTACCGCGACTATCCCTCGATAATGAAAAAATACGGCCTTAACGGCTACGAAATACCAAAAGATCTTACGAACCTTGATGGAAAATACTCCGAAGGCACAGCAGATAATACATTATAGACAAACAAACCTC
>JAGCJD010000171.1 GCA_017648425.1 Clostridia bacterium
AAAACTACCGTGGCTCTGCATATCGTTGCCGAGGTGCAAAAGGCGGGCGGAGAGGCGGCTTTTATTGACGCAGAGCACGCGCTTGATCCCGTATATGCAAAGGCGCTTGGCGTTGATATTGAAAATCTGCTCGTTTCTCAGCCCGATTGCGGTGAGGACGCGTTGGATATAACTGAGGCTCTTGTACGCTCGGGCGCTATTGATGTTGTTGTTGTTGACTCGGTTGCGGCGCTCGTTCCTCGTCAGGAGATAGAGGGCGATATGGGACAGTCTATGGTGGGCGTTCAGGCAAGACTTATGTCGCAGGCTATGAGAAAGCTCTCCGCTGTTATCTCAAAGAGCAACGCTGTGGTAATATTTATAAATCAGCTCCGTGAAAAGGTTGGCGTTATGTACGGCAACCCCGAAACTACACCCGGCGGTCGCGCTCTTAAATTCTATGCGTCTGTGCGAATTGATGTAAGAAAGCAGGACCAAATAAAGAACGGCAGCGAGATAGTTGGAAATCATGTTCGTTGTAAGATAGTTAAGAATAAGGTCGCTCCGCCCTTTAAGGTCGCGGAATTTGATATACTTTACGGCAAGGGAATTTCACGCTCGGGTGAGATAATTGATTACTGCATTACTCTGGATATTATTAAAAAGAGCGGCTCGTGGTTCTCTTACAACGGAGAGCGCATAGGTCAGGGAAAGGACAATGTCCGCAAGTACATAGAAAGCAATCCCGCTCTTCTTGCTGAGCTTGATGCAAAAATCAGGAGCATGCGCGATAAGCTCACCGACAAGGAAGAGGAATTCGAACTTGACGATGACGATGATTTTGATATTCGCACTCTTGATGACGACGGAGATATTTAATGCGAATTAGTATATGCTCGCTTTACACCATGAGCGCGGGCGAGGAAACTGGGGTTACATTCGAGTGCGTAAGTGACGATGGCTTTCATTCTAGCAAGAGTACCTTCGTCATTTCCTCAAAGCAATATCTTACCCTCGGTCTTTCCCGTGGCGATTGCTCTGCGGAGCTTTACGACACTGTTGCGTATTCCGCGGAAATATGGAGCGCTGTGAGAAGGGGCGTTTCAATTCTCGGATACGGCGCGTGCTCTGAAAAGGCGTTACGATCAAAGCTTGTAATGAAGGGCTTTTCTAAGGAGGTCGCCTCTGACGCGGTAGAATACCTCGTTGGAATGGGGCTCGTTCGCCCGATCGAGGACGCCCTTTGCGAGGCTCGCAAGCTTGCTTCTAGGCTGTGGGGTAAAAGGCGTATCGTGTCGGGACTTTACGAAAAGGGATATTCTGCCGAGGCGGTCGGATTTGCATTGGCTTCCCTTGAAGACGAGGGCGTGGATTACATTGGTAACTGCTGTGAGTTGATACGAAAGAGATATTCAGCCTCTATTGAAGATGCTTCGGAAAGGCGTAAGGCTTTTTCCGCGCTTGCAAGATACGGATATTCACTATCCGAAATTAAGGAATCTTACTTTTCTTTTAAAAAAGAAAAGTAAGCAAAAGAAAACAAAGAATTGGTACAGGATTCCTTATTTCAGCAAGGTTAAAAGAAGGATAACTTCGACCAAAACCAACAAAAGAGAGCAGACATAC
>JAGCJD010000172.1 GCA_017648425.1 Clostridia bacterium
AAAGGCGGCTGAGGAATACGCTCTGCGAGCAGAGAACGCGCAGAATACGGCAGTTACGGCGAGTGAGGAGGCATTATCTTCAAGCCGCTCGTGCGCCTCGAACGCATTTATATGCATAGATGCCGAGCAGACGGCAAGCTATGCCAAGGACAAGGTCGTAGCTCTTGTTGGAGAAAACGGCGAAAAGCTCGCGTTTGTCAACGAGCTTGCGGAAAGGATAGCGCCCGATATTCAATCAAGGCTCACAGAGGCGGAGGAGGCTCTGGGCGCTATTGAGGACGCTGATGGGGGCAAGGAATACCCTGAGCTTCAAACTGACAACACTGCGGTCATACCCGCGCTTAATGAGCTGCTTGCGAGGCTCGGGGTGATCGCGGGAGCGGTTGAAAAAAAGGCGGAGAGCCATGATACGAGCACAAGCGGCGGATTTAGCCATAGGGGAAGCCTAAGCGTAAGCGAGGGAATAAGCGCCCGCAATGTAAGCGCGAGTACGCTCGAAGCTGACGCGTTGAACGGAAACGCTCTTACGCTTACAGATAGAGCAAGCATTCCCACGCTCAGCTCGGATACCATAAGCGTTCAGCAATTGAATGTTACGGGTAAGGCGGTCATTAAGGAGCAGGAGCAGGTGCTCATACGCGATAGCGTTATGGTGCTCAACAGTGACGGCGAGAGCATAGACGGAGCGTACAGCGGTATAGTTATGCGCTCGGGCGAGGATACGGCTTACGCGATATTGCTCAATATGGGAACTCAGTCGGTAAGACTTGGTTACGGACAGTACGATGCGGACGAGAACAGCTTTGCGTTCTCCGAGGGTGAAACGGGAGTAATAATGACGCGCGAGGAGAGCGATCTGCTTTCTGACGGCGGTGTTCTTTACTGGGACGCAGAGAGCCACAGAGCAAAGACAGCGGGGCTTGACGCAACTCTTGCCGAGGAGCTGTTCGAGGCTCTTGCAGACAGAAGGCTTCCCGAATACGAGGGGAACTATCTTTGTGTAAGCGGAGGAAGCATAAGGCTTACCCCGCCCGATAGGCTGGTCAGCGTGTCCGAGGTCGAGCAGACAACGACTTCAAGCGCGGACGGCGGAATAAATGTAGTCACTGTAAGGCTGAGTGACGGAAGCACGAGCAGCTTTGAGGTGCGCAACGGAAATCGCGGAAGCAAGGGCGATAAGGGCGAAAAGGGAGATGCGGGAGATGTCAGCTTGTCTTACGCCAACAAGAGCTTTGCGAACGCCCTTAAAGGGGAAGCAACGGGAGAGGTAGTGATACTCAACGATGTGTCACCCATATCCCATGAGCTTGAACTTTCGGTAACGACCGCTGACAACCCCGAGAGCGTGAGCGTTACCTGCCACGGCAGAAACATATTCGATCCACAGGCTTATAGCGCAACGCCAATGACGAATACAACTCTGGTGGGAGATGTGTTCACTACCGAATTCATATCCAACGGCTCGTATGTAAACGCTCCGTGGCACAAGGGAGTGGTGTTGCCCAAGGGAAAATATACAATATCCGTATTCTCCGCCGAGGGAGATATGAGTATAGGAATAGGCCTTTATCCCGCAAACACCTACGACAGGGATTTGGGCTATATATCCTGCCGAGAAGCGAGCAAGGCGCAAAAGAC
>JAGCJD010000173.1 GCA_017648425.1 Clostridia bacterium
AATCGTTATCGGCTCTGACCACGCCGCACTCACACTTAAAAAGCAGGTCATCGCTCACCTTGAGTCAAGAGGAATCGAGGTAAACGATGTTGGAACATACACGCTCGACCGTTGCGACTACCCCGATTATGCTCACGAGGTCTGCAAGAGAGTTCAGAGCGGCGAATATGAGCTTGGAATCCTTATTTGCGGAACAGGTATCGGTATGTCCATTGCGGCAAACAAGCACAAGGGCATTAGAGCCGCTTGCTGCTCTGATACATTTTCGGCAAAACTTACACGCGAACATAACGATGCGAATGTACTCTGCATTGGAGAGCGTGTAGTAGGTATCGGACTTGCGCTTGAACTTGTAGATGCCTTTTTAAAAGCGGAATACTCAAACGGCGGCAACCATGTGACGCGCGTTGCCATGTTAGCTGATATAGAAAACAAAAATTAACCTGTTACAAGGAGTTATCTATGTGCGTAAAAAAGATCGTTGGTGTTCTCCGCGCCGCGGCAGGAACTCCTCACCCCAAAAAATTCACCTCGGCAATAATAGCAGCCGCAGGCATGTCTGAGCGCTTTGGCGGTGATGTTACAAAACAGATGTCCGAGCTTTGCGGTAAACCATTGCTTATCCACACGCTTGAAGCATTCGAAAACGCGGACTGCATTCACGAGATAATAATAGTTGCAAAGTCCAACGAAATACCCGTATGGCAAACGCTTTGCCGTGAATACAATATATCCAAGCTGACAAATATCGTTCAGGGCGGATATACCCGTCAGGAATCGGTATTGTGCGGATTTGAGGCAGTAAACAAAAAATCAAAATATGTGGCTATTGCAGACGGCGCGCGCTGTTTGATAACTCCCGATTTGATAAATAAGGTCTGCCGTTCGGCATACAAGTATAAGGCGGCTACCGCCGCTCACCGTTCCACGGACACTGTAAAGATAGCCGACAAAAAGGGATTTATTGAGTCCACCGCAGACAGAGATACCGTTTGGCTTGCTCAAACCCCTCAGGTATTCAAGACCAGACTTTACCGCGCGGCGGCATACACAGCGCTCAAAAAGGGCTTTGAGGCAACTGACGATAATTCACTTGTTGAAAATGTAGGCCACCCTATTCGCCTTGTCGAATGCGGATCGCAAAACATCAAGATCACCACAAGAGATGATATTGCCGTTGCAGAGGGTATTCTTGCCGAACGCGCAAGGATAGAAAAATACTATAACTATGAGGACTGATATGAGAATAGGTCACGGATATGATGTTCACAGGCTCGTTGAGGGCAGAAAGCTCATATTGGGCGGCATAGACATTCCTTACGAAAAGGGATTACTTGGGCACTCTGATGCCGATGTTCTTCTCCACGCGATATCCGACTCGCTTTTGGGCGCAGCCGCTCTTGGAGACATAGGAAAGCTCTTTCCTGACACTGACCCGCAATTCAAAGGCGCTGACAGCCTCGTTCTTCTCCGCAAGGTAGGCGCACGACTTGCCTGCGCAGGATACGGAGTGGTAAATATCGACTGCACCGTAATAGCGCAAGCGCCAAAACTCGCGCCTCACATTCAGAAAATGAGAAGCAATATTGCTCGCGCGCTTGATGTGAGTCTTGACTGCGTAAGCGTCAAGGCAACCACCGAGGAAGGCTTGGGCTTTTCGGGAGAAGGGCTTGGCATTGCGGCTCACGCTGTTTGTCTTATTCAAAAAAATGACGGCACGGGGGCTTCTGTATAAGCCCCCGCTCCGCCGTAAATACACAAGCTCGTGAATTTTGCTGTCCCCCGACATCTTGTAGTTTGTCTCTCCCTTTCACAGCTTTTGTATAAAATTTCTACTTATATGATATGCGTACAGCGCATGATTGCGACACAAAAAACACAACAGAGGTAATCTATGATAATAATATCTCCATCAGTCCTCGCGGCAGACTTTTCAAAGCTTGGCGACGAGGTAAAAAAGGTTCAGAACGCAGGAGCGCAATACATACATCTTGATGTAATGGACGGTGTGTTCGTTCCCAACATAAGCTTTGGGCCTCCCGTTATAAGCTCTCTGCGCAAAGTAACGGACATTATTTTTGATGTTCACCTTATGATAATCGAGCCTGAGCGTTACATAAAGGATTATGTTGACGCAGGCGCTGACATTATCACATTTCATTACGAAAGCTGTAAAGATCCAGAAGCGGTCATAGACCTCATAAGGTCATACGGAGTAAAGGCTTCCATGTCTATAAAACCCGCTACTCCACCTGAGGCTGTGTATCCACTTATTTCAAAGCTTGATATGGTGCTTGTAATGACGGTCGAGCCAGGCTTTGGCGGACAAAAGCTTATCCCCGAAACCATTGACAAGGTACGCTCCATACGCAGATACGCTGATAAAAATGGATTGCAAATTGATATTGAGGTTGACGGAGGAATAACTCCCGAAAACTCGGGTAACGCTATCTCGGCAGGCGCTAATGTAATAGTTGCAGGCTCAGCTGTATTCCGCTCCGAAAACCCTGCCAAGGCTATATCAGATATTATCAATACAAAATAAAAATGCTGTTTGCTTTTGCAAACAGCATTTTTATTTAATCTATTATCATTCTTCAAATGTCATTTTTACCTGGGAAATCTGCTCTGCCTTATGCTTGTCCACAAGGTTATGTATTCTCTTAACGGGATTGAGCAACTCGCTGAGCGTATCGTCATGGTTGAGCGTGTCTATTATGTAAGAAACATACTTACACATATTTACCTCAACATACCACTCTCTGCTAGCAAGCTCGGGACGGCGATAAACAAAATTCGTTGTGAATATTCTGGTAATAAGTCCGTCAGCATACGCCTTATCAAACTTATCAACGCCATCGGTAAACAAGCCAAAGGTAGCAAATGTAAATATTCTCTTCGCTCCCTTTTCCTTGAGCTGGTAAGCAACATCAAGAAGAGAATCTCCTGAGGATATCATATCGTCAACGATAATAACATCCTTACCCGTAAGGTCACGACCAAGATACTCGTGCGCCTCTATCGGATTGCGTCCGTTAATAACAACTGCGTAATTGCGGCGCTTGTAGAACATACCTATATCAAGTCCAAGTACAGAGGAGAAGTACATACATCTTCCCATAGCTCCCTCATCGGGAGAAATTATAACGAGCTCGTCCTTATCTATAACAACATCGGGAACATTTCTCACAAGTGCCTTTATCATCTGGTAAGAAGGTCTTACATCGTCAAATCCTGAAAGCGGGATAGCATTCTGAACTCTTGGATCATGAGCGTCAAATGTAATAATATTTGTAACTCCCATGTTTACGAGCTCTTGGAGCATAAGCGCGCAGTCAAGAGATTCGCGTCCGCTTCTCTTGTGCTGTCTGCCCTCATAAAGCATTGGCATTATTATAGAAATACGCCTTGCCTTACCTGCGTTTGCGGCAATTATACGTTTAAGATCGGCATAGTGGTCGTCCGGGCTCATAGGTACTTCCATGCCATACATCTTGTACTTTACACTGTAATTGAACATATCACAGATTATGTAAAGGTCATGTCCTCTGAGTGACTCGTGGAGCAATCCCTTTCCTTCTCCCGAACCAAATCGGGGACAATCTACATGAACGAGAAAGGTTTCATCACCGCCGTGTCGTCTCCACTCTTTAAGATAGTAGTCAACCTGCGCGGCAAAATCCTCGCAACCCTTCATTCCAATAACGCTAAGCTCTCCAAACTGTGATTCTTTCATGCTTCCCTCCGAAAGTTTTATTCTATTTCTATAAAATTATACCACATTTTCTTGATTTAGACAAGGGAGTTCATAATTTTTTTACGCAAAATCGTCAAAATGTGACTTTGCATAATTTATGCGTTGTTTTTTTTCACATATTGTCGATTTTATCAATAAATAAGTCTGTTTTTTCATAAAAAGCATTCCTCTACGGAGTGTTTTTTAATTATTTAAGTTCAACGACAGTAACTCCGCCGTCGCCCTCTCCGAACTGTCCTATCCTGAACGAGGCTACACGGCTGTCACGCCTAAGATATGCCCAGAGCGCGTTCTTCAAAGCGCCAGTGCCCTTTCCATGGATAAGCCTTACGCTATGAAAGCCCGCTACCATTGCATCGTCAAAATATTTGTCAACAACAGACCAAGCTTCGTCACCCGTCTTACCTCTGAGATCCACTTCTCCCTTGAAGTCACGGCTTACCGTGACCTTTACGGCAGGGCTTTTTTTGGCATTGGCGGAAGCCTTTGCATTGTTGTCATCCTCAATAAGTTGAAGATCCGCTATCCTTATCTTGCTCTTGATAATACCCATCTGCACAGTAACCTTGTCGGAGCGATCGGGAGCTTCAATAAGAACGCCCGTTTTGTCAAGGCTTACGACATAGACCTCGTCACCGCGTCTTAGCGGTCTTGGAAGAGCGTAGTTTTCTATTTTCTTGTGAGTTATAACGGGATCGTATTCATCGCTGTGAACACGCAAATGCTCTCGTATCTCCTTGCGCGCCCTTGCAAGCTCCTCGCCAAGTCGCTGGGACTCCCTCTGCTTTTGGAGCTTATCAAGCTGTTCCATTATAAAATCACTTGAAAGCTTTGCGCTATCAACCATGCTCTGCGCCTTGTTCCTCGCGTTTTCGAGTTCCTTTTCGGCGCGCGCCAAACGATTTTTTATATCCGCCTCGCTCTCCGCCTTAAACGCCTCGTATTGTTCTCTTTCCGCTTTTGCGCTTTCAAGCTGACGCTCGGTCTGTTGTCTTAAACTTTCAAGCTCTCCAAGCACGCTGTCAAGCATTTTGTTTTCACTTCCCACAAGCTCTCCCGCTCTTTCCACTACATGGCGAGGAAGCCCGAGCTTTTCCGAAATGGCAAATGCGTTTGATTTTCCGGGAGTTCCTATTATAAGCTTATATGTCGGGCGGAGCGTATTGACATCAAACTCACACGAGGCGTTACAAACGCCAGGGGTGTCAAGCGCAAATGTTTTAAGCTCGGTGTAATGCGTGGTAGCAATACACATAGCTCCCGCTCTCCTTATATCCTCAATTACAGCAATAGCAAGCGCCGCTCCCTCAACAGGGTCAGTTCCCGCGCCAAGCTCGTCAAACAGAACAAGAGATCGCTCGTCCCTTTCCTTGACAATGGAAACTATGGTCACCATGTGCGAGGAAAATGTAGACAAGGATTGTTCAATGCTCTGCTCATCGCCAAGGTCAACGAGTATCTTCTCAAAAATACACATCTCGCTTCCCTCGTCACACGGCAAATGCAATCCCGACTGCGCCATAACGGCAAACAGTCCGAGTGTTTTAAGAGTTACCGTCTTACCTCCCGTGTTAGGACCAGTGATTATGAGCGTATCATATTCCTTTCCTATCGAAAGGCTAATCGGAACGACCGCTTTTTTATCTATCAACGGGTGTCTTGCGCGTATAAGCGAACACTCTCTTTTTTCTGTCATTGTCGGCTCGCTGGCGTCCATACGGCGGGAAAGCTCCGCGCAACCAAAAACAAAAGCAAGCTCGGTTATATTTCTGTAATTGAGCATAAGTGACGGAGATATACCAGCAACAGCCGATGAAAGGTCAGACAATATGCGCTCTATCTCGTGCGCCTCCTTGGCTTCAAGCACGGCAAGCTCGTTGTTAGCCTCAACGACCGCCATTGGCTCAACGAATATCGTTGCTCCCGATGACGAGGTGTCATGTATAAGTCCCTTTATATCTCCTCTGCACTCAGCCTTTACGGGAATAACATATCTTCCGTTACGCTGAGTAACTATGTTCTCCTGCAAATATTTTGAATAGCTTCCGCTCGTATATCTCGCCAATGTTTCTCTCACCTTGGCATTTGCAGTTCTTATCTTTCGCCTTACATCTGCAAGAGCGGGACTTGCCTCGTCCGCTATAAGCTCCTCGGAGATTATAGAACGCGCTATTCTATCTTCAAGCTGTCTGTTTGGCAAAAGGCGCTCAAACACCTCGTCAAGCACCGTGTCAAACAGCTTGTTTGTTCTTATATATTCAAGCAACTGCCTTGATGAACGCAAAAGCGCTGCTATGTCAAGAAGCTCTCTTGGCGTAAGCACAGCCCCTTTGAGCGCTCTCTCACAGGTATCCGATATATCTGTGATGTGTCCGAACGAGGGCATTCCCTTTGCATCTGACAGTCGTTTTGCGTGTGTCGTCCGCAAAAGCCTTTGTCTTGCCTGCTCTATGTGAACGGCAGGAGAAAGACCTATCGCCATTTCAGCCGCTCCCGCAGTGGGACAAGCGTCAGCGAGCATTTTGCGTATTTTATCAAATTCAAGTGTTGTCAGTGTTTTTTCGGTAATCATTTTACTCCTTTACCGCGTTGTAAAATTCAAGTGTTTCAAAGCTTCTTTCAAGATGGTTTGTTATGTAGGCTTCACTCGCCTTGGCAAGGCGTTCAAGTGACTCTGCCGAAGCAAGCTCAAAAGAGAATATGCGTTTAAGCTCCGCTCGGCGCACATATTCCCAAGCAGACACCGCGCTTATGTCCATAGGAACGAGTATACTCTGTATTCTCAGCTCCTCGTTTTTTATTGCCTCGGCGGTAGCGTTCCTCTGCGATAAGCATTTTCCACACACAAGTCTGCCATTCATAATATCAAGCCAGAAGTCGCTTTCGGGCTTCTCGTCACCGCACATGTCGCACCCATCAATGTCGGGAGAAAATCCCGATTCTTCAGATGCAAATATCTCATACACGCTCTTTATCTGAGCAAATGGCTTTAACCTTTTTTCAATAGCGTAAAGCGTGTTGAGCGTCATTCTGAGCGTTCTTTCCGCTCCTGCCTCCTCTCCCGTTATCTCAGAAGCAAGCTGAACTACATAGGAAGCGAGAGCAAAGCCCTGAATATCCGATGATATGCCAAAAAAGCTGTCATTCACAGAGCCACCCGAAAGCCAATATCTGCCGTTCTTTTCGTAATACTCAAAGTTTGCGTAAGTAAACAGACGGCAAAGCGACATAGTCTTACTTTTAAGCGACCTTGCCCCCTTGGCTATCATAAGCATCTGTCCGTGCTCGGCGGTAAGGACTGTTACAAGACGGTCATTCTCGCCATATTCAGTTTCCCGTATAACAAGACCGTCACATGAAGCCCTCATCTCACGCCTCCAAAAAAATTATTCCTCGTCTCTATATCCGAAGTTGCCCACCGTACGGGCGCTCTCACGCCAATTTTCCTTGACCTTTACCCAAAGATTGAGATAGACCTTTGTTCCGAACAGCCTTTCAAGATCCTCTCTTGCGTATGTTCCGATAAGTTTGAGCGATGCTCCGTTCTTTCCTACTATAATTCCTTTGTGAGAGGTCTTTTCGCAAAATATCTCTGCCCTTATGCTTATAAGCGTACGCTCGTCCTTGAATTCCTCAATAACTACGGCAGTACCGTGAGGTATCTCCTTGTTGAGCGTGCGAAGTATCTTTTCTCTTATTATTTCAGCGGCTATCTGACGCTCAGGCTGATCGGTCACCATATCATCGGGGAAAAACCACTCGGATTCCGAAAGGAACTTTGCGCACTCGTCAAGAAGCTCATCAACATTCTTTCCGCTTCTTGCGCTTATCGGCACGAACGCGTCAAAATCATGCTTTTGCGCATACTTTGCTATCGTTTCGGCTATATCCTCTCTGCGGTACATATCTATCTTGTTGAGAGCAAGTACTGAGGGAATACCGCTCGCTTTAAGGTATGCGATAACATTCTCCTCGACCTGACTTATTTCCTTTCCCGTATCCACCACAAGAACAACAGCATCGGCATCTCTCATGGTGCTGTCTGCCGCCTTGACCATGTACTCACCCAAGCTGTTTTTGGGATTGTGCATTCCGGGGGTGTCAAGAAAGACGAACTGGTCATCACCCTTGGTGTGTATTCCCGTTATCCTATTCCTGGTCGTCTGGGGCTTTGATGAAACTATCGCCACCTTTTCTCCGAGAATAGAATTCATAAGAGTTGATTTTCCAACATTAGGTCTGCCTACTATCGCTATAAATCCAGTTCTTTTCATTTCACTTTACTCCAAGTCCCATATTTTCAAGAATTTTGCTCTGTCTGCCTCTCATTTCCGCATCCTCCTCATCGCTGTTCACATGGTCGTATCCCAACAGATGGAGCATTGAATGAACGCAGAGGAATGCTATCTCTCGCTCAAAGGAATGTCCGAATTCCTCTGCCTGCGCCCTTGCTCTTTCAACGGAAATAACTATATCTCCGAGCGCAACGCAGGGCTCGTCCATTGGAGGCTCGTCCCCACCCTCAAAGTCTGTAAGCGGGAATGAAAGCACATCTGTCGCTTTGTCTATACCTCTGTGCTCGGAGTTAAGCGCGCGTATTCCTTCATCGTCCGTAAAGCTTACGGAAAGCTCAACTGCGTTGTAAAAGTTCTCGTAATCGAGCGTTGCCGCCACAGCCTTTTGCACGAGCTTTTTCAATTTTCTTCCCACGCGCTCGCTCGTATCATTAGTAAAATATATCATTGTCTTTGCTTTCATTTGCTTGTCCCCTGCCTTGAATTATTTTTTTGCGCGCCGCGTTTTTCCGCGTTCGCTTTTTCGTACTTTTCATAAGCTCTTATTATCGCTTGAACCAGCTTGTGCCTTACCACATCCTTGTCGGTAAAGGCGTGAATGTAAATGTCGTCAACCTCATCAAGTATCCTTACTGCAACGGCAAGTCCACTTTTTTGTCCCGTGGGAAGGTCTGTCTGCGTAAGATCTCCCGTAATGACTGCCTTTGAATTAAATCCAAGGCGCGTTAAAAACATTTTCATTTGCTCAGGCGTTGCGTTCTGCGCCTCGTCAAGGATTATAAAGCAATCGTCAAGCGTTCTGCCTCGCATATAAGCAAGTGGCGCTATCTCGATAGTTCCCTTTTCGATATTTCTCTGATAATTTTCAGCGCCCATCATCTCGTACATGGCATCGTAAAGCGGGCGCAGATAAGGGTCTATCTTGCTTTGAAGATCCCCAGGCAAAAATCCGAGCTTTTCACCCGCCTCGATAGCGGGACGAGTAAGGATTATTCTCGACACCTGCTTATCCCTGAGCGCCTTGACCGCCATGGCTACCGCAAGAAAGGTCTTTCCTGTTCCCGCAGGACCAATGCCGAACACGACCGTATTCTTTTGGATAGCCTCAATGTAACGCCTCTGTCCCACCGTTTTTGCCTTTA